>DMCG01000191.1:0-827 GCA_003445855.1 Spartobacteria bacterium
GGTCGCGTTTATCACATCACGCTGGGGGCGAAGGACAGTTCCGGTAATGTGACCACCGCCGTCTACAACGTCTCAGTGCCAGTGGGCAAGGCACCAGCCGTCGATAGCGGCGTGGCTTTCACCGTGACCGGCTGCTCACCATAGCGAGCGGGTTGTAGAGGGGCTTGGGCCATTCACACCGGCGCGGCTGTGAGTTGGATTGGGGAGCGCACGCGACCTCGCGTGCTCCGGCTGGCGACTCGCCGGCCGGCTTCTGCGGTCCCAGCAGAAATTTCGGCGAGCCTCCGGCTTGCCTTCCGGGCAACAAGCGAGACGCTTCTCCTACTTTAGTCATTACAAATCGACCAACCACAAAAGCGCGACACACTCGATTACCTCAACGCCGCGCGCACAGCATTTCAAGAACGCAGCGTCCCACAGTAGCACGGTGTAAATTGCTCAACTCTCCGTGCAATTTTTGCTCGCGCGTCTGGGTCGAGCAATTTTCTCGGCTTGTGCGTTGAATCGCCGGGCGTTACGACTGTTTCTGGCTCCAGTGTCATGCGCCCCTTTTTAATGCCCGCCCGGAAGCAACCGGTTTAGACAGATTTTATCTGCAATGAATCACAGATTTTTCAGGCCAAATTCTCGTTCGGCGGAAGAGGCGACTCGTGGGTTCTTCGTTCACCTGAACTAACTCACGCAACAACCAAGGAGCAAATCGTGACCGATCCCAAGTACGCGGCATTCACGGCGCTCGACCCGTTCTTCGACATCGTCCAGCAGGGTTTGGCCGGCCTGGTCGACGGCGACCACTATTTCGACACCATCGCCGACGACGCGGAGTT
>DMCG01000191.1:1166-5833 GCA_003445855.1 Spartobacteria bacterium
AGTTCGTGGTCGTGACGCCCTGATGGCACTCTATGCGGGCTACGGCAACAACATCGTCCTCCACGGCGCTGATGAGCTCGTCGTGCACCGATCGCAGGACCCTCGCGTTGTCATCATCGAATACGATGTCCATGGTAAAATTGTCGCGACCGGCTCCTCATACGACAACCGGTTCATCTCCGTCGTTACCATCGAGGGCCGAAAGATCGTGCAATGGCGGGACTATATGGACTCGCTGGCAGCCATGACTGCGCTTAGTCACGTGCGGTAGCAATTTATGAAAAAACGATCCACGAGGAGTCGAAAAAAAAGGAAATCCCCAAGATTCAATTCAGTTGAGGAATATTTAGCCTCAGTGGAGTCCGAGCCGGACTGGCATCTTACGAAAGCAAAGACCCTCAGGTCCGTCAGCTTTTCTCTCAAAGTGCTGGGTGGCTGAGCTCCGTCTCGTTAGGCGTATAACTGCGTCAAATTCTACGCTTGAGCGAGCACTGAGGCTTTCTTGTTAAGAACGGCCATTGCTTGTTGGAGCTCGTCAAAGTCAAACGGTTTGGACATCATCATGTCCACGCTCAGCTCTTCGTAAGCGCGAATATCCTCGTCCGAGAGATGAGCCGAGAGAACGAGGATCTTGCCGCCAAAGTTTTGCGCCCGTAGCTGACGCACCAATTGGAGGCCAGTCGTGCGCGGCATACGGTGGTCAGTGATAACAACGTCAAAAGGTCGGGCCGTAGCGCCGATCTTAATAAGTGCCTCCCAGCCATTCCTCGCCCTGACCACCTTGGATGTTGGACCTCCGAGCACCATTGCAATCATGTGCGCGACGGCTTTTTCATCCTCGACAACCAGGATCTGCATGATTCCAGAGATTTAGTTAGCAGGACGCGGGCCGCAGAATGCGCCGAATGCTTCCCGGTGATGAAGCGATACGGCACCCTGATATCCGAGCTTTGACAAAGCGCCTAACCAATCGCTGAAGCCAACCCGGCACTTTGTTGTAATCCACTCGACAATGCGCAGCTTTTCTCTCAAAGTGCTGGGTGGCTGAGCTTTCTCGTTAGACGAAGGCTGACGTAGTCATGCCACGCGGCCGCAGCAGTTCTTGTATTTCTTTCCGCTGCCGCAGGGACACGGTTCATTGCGGCCAACCTTTGGCATTGAACGGCGAATCGGGAGATCGAGCGTCACGTCGCCTGCGCCGTCGCCATCCGCGGTAACTCCGGCCATCGCGCCCACCGGCTGAGGTTGACGTGCGCGCGCCGGTGCATTTGCGGTCGGTGCGGTGGGAGCGTGTTCGCGCAGTAAAAATTGCGGCAGCGTGGCCAGGAAATTTTCGAAGGCCTGCAAGTTCGAGGTGCTGCGGAAAAGATTGTTTAGCACTTCGTTTTTAATGTTCGCCATCAGCTCGACGAACATGTCGTAGGCTTCGGTCTTGTACTCGATGAGTGGATCTTTTTGGGCGTAACCGCGAAGATAAACGCCTTCGCGCAACGCATCCATCGCGTAGAGGTGCTCCTGCCAGAGACGGTCGATCGCGTTCAAGATGATGTAACGCTCGAGGCTTTTGACCGCAGTCGGTTCCTCGTGCGAAGATTTTCGCTCGTAAGCGTCCTTGATTTTCTCGATCAGAAACTGCGTGTTTTCATCGACATTCCGCGTCTCGAACTGCGCTTTTTCCTTCGTCAGGCCGAGGGGAAATGTTGTGTTCACCCAGTGCAAGAGCCCGGTGTAGTTAGGCTCTTCATTGCGCTCGGCGGCGAGATACTCCTTCACTTTTGCCGGCACCGCTTCGTCGATCACTTCGTAGATGAGTGGGCGCGGCTCCTCGGAATCGATTGTCTCGTTGCGATAAGTGTAAACGACTTCGCGCTGATTGTTCATCACGTCGTCGAAATCGAGCGTCCGTTTTCGGATCAGGTAATTGCGCTGCTCCACGCGTTTCTGTGCCGTCTCGACTGATTTGTTCAGCCACCGATGTTCGAGCTCCTGGCCTTCCTCGAGGCCGAAGCGCTCCATGATTCTCGTCATGCGATCGGCGGCGCCGAAGTTGCGCATCAGGTCGTCCTCGAAGCTGACATAAAAGCGAGAACTGCCCGGATCGCCCTGGCGTGCGCAACGCCCGCGCAATTGTCGATCTATCCGCCGCGCTTCGTGACGTTCAGTCGCGATCACATGAAGTCCGCCGCGTGCCGCCACGCGGTCGCCCAATTTAATGTCAGTGCCGCGGCCGGCCATGTTCGTCGAAATTGTGACCGTGCCTGGTTGACCGGCGCGCGCCACGATCTCCGCCTCCTGCATGTGAAACTTCGCGTTCAGAACGTTGTGCGGAATTTTCTCGCGCTTCAGCATGCGACTGAGCAATTCTGATGCTTCCACGCTGACCGTGCCGACGAGCACCGGCTGCTCCTTGGTGTGGGAATCTCTAATTTCATTGATGACAGCGTTGTATTTTTCGCGCCGCGTTTTGTAGATCCGGTCGTTATGATCTTTGCGCGCCACGGGGCGATTCGTTGGGATGACGTTGACGTCGAGTTTGTAAATGTCGTGAAACTCGGCCGCTTCGGTTTCAGCCGTGCCGGTCATGCCGGCCAGCTTTTGGTAGAGACGGAAATAATTTTGAATCGTGATCGTTGCAAGAGTTTGCGTTTCGCGGTCGATCTGCACGCCTTCTTTCGCTTCAACCGCCTGATGCAAACCGTCGCTCCAGCGGCGCCCGGGCATTTTGCGGCCGGTGAATTCATCGACAATCACGACCTTGTTCTCCTCGATCACGTACTGAACGTCTTTTTCGAACAAGCAGTAGGCGCGCAGCAACTGCGAGATGTTGTGAATGCGCTCGGCCTGCGCGTCGCAATGTTCTTGCCGCTCCGTCTTCGCGCGCTCTTTCTCCTCGTCGGAGAGATCGGGGTTGAGATCGATCTCCGTGAACTCGCTGATCAAATCCGGCAGCACAAATGAATTGGGATCATCCGGATTCAGAAAATCGCGGCCCTGCTCGGAGAGATCGGATTCGTTCGATTTTTCGTCGATGGTGAAGAAAAGTTCTTCCTTGAGCGCGAACAATTCCTCCTTGCGCGTGTCCTGATAGAAAGAGAGCTCGGCTTTATCGATTGCTCTGCGTTTTTCAGGGTCCTCCATCAGGCGCAGAAGCTGTTTATTGCGCGGCTGCCCAAGCTTCACTTTGAACATGAGGCGCCCGCCCGTCTCCACCTCGCTCTGCTCGAATTTCTCGATCGCTTCGCTCGCGATGCGGTTGCAAAGCATGTTTTGCTTCCGCACCAACTGCTCGATAAGCGGCTTCCATTTGTCGTACTGATGCGTGGAAATGGTCGTCGGCCCGCTGATGATGAGCGGCGTGCGCGCTTCATCGATCAGGATGGAATCGACTTCATCGACAATCGCATAATGATAACCGCGCTGAACTTGCTGCTCGCGCGTCGTGGCCATGCCGTTGTCGCGCAGATAATCGAAGCCGAATTCGCTGTTCGTTCCATAAGTAATGTCCATCGCGTACTGTTCGCGACGGACGTTCGGCTCTTGATCGTGCTCAATGCAGCCAACGGTGAGCCCGAGAAAATCGTAGAGCTGACCCATCCATTCCGCGTCGCGCCGCGCCAGATAATCATTCACCGTTACCAGATGTGCGCCGCGACCGCTAAGCGCATTGAGATACAGCGGCAATGTCGCCACCAGCGTCTTGCCTTCGCCCGTCGCCATCTCCGCGATGTGTCCGCGATGCAAAACAATCCCGCCGAGCAATTGCACGTCGAAATGCACCATGTCCCACTTCATCGGCTGATCGCAGACCGTGAAATTGTGTTGTCGATCTTTCAGACGGCGGGCCGCGTTTTTTACGACCGCAAATGCTTCCGGCAAAATTTCGTCCAACCGCTTCCACCGATGCTCGAGCTCGGGAATTTTCGCCAGCTCTTCCTTCCACAGGGCGGTTTTCGCGCGCAACGCGTCGTCGGACAAGTTCTTGAATTGCTCATCGAACTCGTTGATGCGGTGTACTATCGGCATCAGGCGCTTGAGCTCGCGCTGATTTTTCGATCCAAGTATTTTCTTTAAAATCCAGCCAACCATTTTCGTTTCTAATATCGACAAAATTCGGTCACTCGCAATTGCCGCGAATATTTCGCACCAAGTCCGCAAAGGTCACAAAGTCTCAAAGCCTTTTCATTGTGTCCGTTGTGGCCGTTGATTCGCTCCCTCCCGGTCGCTCACCCTCTTGGGCTGCCGTCTATCCGACTCGGCTCCCGCCGGTCGTATTGTGCGAGGCTTTTTTACAGCTAATATCGCTCGATGAAGAAAATTATTTCCACAAGCGAAGCGCCCGCCGCGGTCGGACCCTACTCTCAGGCCGTGCGCGTTGGATCGACAATCTACTGCGCCGGCCAAATCCCGCTCGACCCCAAAAGCGGCCAGATTGTTTCAGGAGATATTGCCGCGCAAACCCGCCGCGTGCTCGACAACATCACCGCGGTCCTAAAAGCCGAAGGCCTTTCATTCGAGAACATCGTCAAGACAACGATTTTTCTGATCGATCTGGCCGATTTTCAGACTGTGAACGAAATTTACGCATCGTATTTCAAGCAAGCGCCGCCCGCCCGCTCGACCGTGCAAGTTCCCGCTTTGCCGAAAGGCGCGCGCGTGGAAATCGAAGC
>DMCG01000041.1:0-8817 GCA_003445855.1 Spartobacteria bacterium
ACTGATCTGCGCAAAGCGATGATTTACGGCAGCGTGCTCGCCAGTTTCGCGGTGGAAGCGTTCAGTCTCGAGCGATTGCGCAAACTCTCCATGGACGAAATCAAAGAGCGCTATGAGACATTCAAACTCATGAGCCAATTCGAAATCTCGGCTTGATGGTTCGATCGTCGGTTTCCAAGACCCCATTTCTCGCACAGAGGGCACAACGGACACAACGGACCCAAAATGCGATGCAACTAAAAGAGAATTACCTTTGTGACCTTGGTGGCCTTGGTGCGAAGTGCAGAAGAAAAGAAGCGCGCCCGTGAAGATTCGAACTTCAAACCTTCTGATCCGTAGTCAGATGCTCTATCCAGTTGAGCTACGGGCGCTGAAAGCAGGCTAATTTGCGGAGGAAGGCGCGGGCGTCAACCAGTGGCGGAAGAAGAAACCGTCGAACTTCCAACGTCCAACATCCAACGTCGAAGTCAGAAACCCCTTTCTTTGAATTCGATATTGGGCGTTCAGCGTTGGACGTTCGGCGTTTCTTCTGCTTCTTCTTCGCGTGACGATTTTTCTCGGCTGCGGGTTTGCGGCGAAGTATCGGGAGGGTGGTGGGAATTTTTCGGTGCCGCTGCAATGGATGCTTGGACTACGCCGATTGAAACTCGACGCGATCTGGCTGGAATTGCTGCCGGCAACGAAGGATTCGCGCGACGATCGAGCTAAGATCGACAATTTCCAACGGCAGTTGCGGGAGCACGGTCTCGCCGGTCGCTACTGTCTGCTTTACCAGAGACCGGCCAATGACGTCCACGATCTGGACACGATTCGTTGCATCGGCATTTCGAAGCGCCAATTGCTCGATCGCCTGGCCGGGCCGAACGTGCTGCTCAATCTCAGTTATTCGATCCATCCGCCGTTGTTGCTGCAGTTTGAGCGGCGAATTTTTTGCGATCTCGATCCGAGCGAAATTTTTTACTGGATGACCAGGACAGAAATGGGCCAATCGAACCACCACGAGTTTTGGACGATCGGGCTCAACGTTCACAGCCCGGACTGCCGGTTGCCTGAGTCGCGCCTGAAATGGAAAACGTTTTATCCGCTCGTGGACACTGAATTCTTCCGGCGTCAGCCGCGTCCGCGTTCGTCGAAGTTTACGACAATCGGTCAATGGTATTGGAGTGGGGCGGTTGAAGTTGCGGGAGAATTTCCGGATTTATCGAAGAAATTTGCGTTCGAAAAATATCTCGATCTTCCGATAGACGTGCCAGAAGCGCGGTTCGAACTGGCAATGAATATCAACGCTAATGACGCCGAGAGAACGCGTCTGCCAGAACGCGGGTGGCACATTGTCGATCCGCACCGGGTCGCGCGAACACCGAGGAAATATCGGAGCTACATCGGGAGCGCGCTCGCCGAATTCACAGCGATCAAGGGCGTAGACGTTGCGTGGCAAACAGGTTGGCTCAGCGATCGGGCGGCGAGCTTCCTCGCCTCAGGACGGCCAGTCGTCACCGAAGACACCGGCGCTACGAAGTATCTTCCGCTGGAAAGCGGCTTCCGCTTTGTCGACGGGCAGGACGAAGCCGCCGCCGCGGTAAAAGAAGTCCTCTCGGATTGGCCAAAGCTCTCAAGGCAGGCACGGCGATGTGCGGTGGAAGTTTTCGATTCCACGAGGAACCTTCGTAAGATTGTCGATCTTTCGTAGCGTAAGCTTCCAGCTTGCGAATCAAAAAGACGCAAGTTGGAAACTTGCGCCACATTTCAAGAAAGAAGCTTGATTCGCCGTTGCAAAACGATTTTTGGGTGTTACTCGTTGTCCCGTTATGGCTGATTTGATGAAAGCAGATGAGCTGAAGGCCCGCATGAAAAAGGTCCCGGAGTGGGAGTTGGAAAAGAAGCATATCGAACGGACTTTTGAGTTCGATGATTTTGCCGATGCGATCGATTTTGTGAATGCCGTGGCCGAAGTGGCGGAGGACGAAGAACATCATCCCGACATCGATATTCGCTACAATAAAGTGCGGCTGGTTCTTTCGACCCACAGTAAAGGCGGTCTGACCGAGCTGGATTTCGCGCTCGCGGAACGAATCGATACATTGTCGGAATAAATTCCGGGGATGGAATCGCGAGACGAAGGGCGAAGATCGACAACGCGCCTTTGGATTGCAACCGCCGCGGTCATTTTGGTTCTGGTCGCGGCTTGGAAGTTTATCGACTACCGGATGCAACCGCCGCCGCCACCGCACAAGATCGTCGCGCCCACTGCGGCGCCATAACTTTTTGAAGCGGCGCTCTATGAGCGCCGGCATCTGGTTTTCGGCGGTCATAGACGCCGCGACCGGGCTGCATTCGGTCGGTGGCGTCTCGAAAGAAACGCCCGCAACTTCAGTGCGAAATAACTAACGAGCGGCCTTCATCGGCATCAATAAAGGTGAACATCGTCTCAATCTCGGACCGGCCAGCCATGCCGGCTTCTTTCTTGCGGCGTTTGAGCGTCTCAGAGACTTCGTCGCTCCAGCCCCGCTTACGCATGAATTCATTCCAGACATAAATTTCATCCTCGGATGGCTGCCGGCCCATACTGAAACACCATTGGAGAATTTCTTCATCAGTCCCGCCCTGCTTCATTTGTTCGACTAATTGCTTATAGTTGACGCGCAAAAACGCGACGCAGCGCTCATCAAAACCCCGGCCGAGGTTCGCCTGATAATCCGGAGGCAATTCGCCTTTGGCATGAGCGCGAATTTTGTCCAACATGCGGGCGAAATAGACTAATCCGCCCACCTGCACGAACGGACTGCGAAGGCCCAAGTCTCTCATGCAGAAATCATTTTGCCCAGTTTCCAAATCGTTTTCAAGCCTCATGCGCGCTTCCGGCGGTGGCGTGCGATTTTTTGATGATTGCCCCTTGTCCGCCGCACAACGGTGAGAGATGGTCGCTAAGATGGATCGGGTCGTCGGAATAGAAACTGAGTACGGCTGTCTGCTCAGCGAAGAAGACGCGCACGATAATTCCGAGGCCTGGCCAGCGAAGGTTAAGAATTACCTTTTTCGAAAAGCCCAGATCGGAACGATCGATCTCCACTATCGCGATTATGAGGAACCGCCCGGCAATGGCGGGTTCCTTCTTAATGGCGGTCGTCTCTATCTCGATATGGGGCACATTGAGTACGCGTCGCCGGAATGTTTGCATCTGCGTGATTTGGTCACCTACGATTTAGCCGGTGACGAGTTACTCCAATCGTCTCTCGCCGCCTTGGGCGCCGCCGGCCACGTCTCGTTTATCAAGAACAATATCGACCATCACACCGGCGCCACTTTTGGTTGCCATGAGAATTATTTGATGAAACGGGAGGCGCAATTCACGCCGCCGATCCTTGGGACGCTTCTTACTTTTCTGGCGACGAGGCAGATCTTCACCGGTGCGGGCCGCGTCGGCCAGGCCAACCCGCTGGCGTTCGATTTTGAACCGCCGAAGCAGGAGGCGCAGGTCGATTTTCAACTGAGCCAGCGCGCCGATCACATCGTCAATGACATCTACCAGTGGGTCCAATTCAATCGCGCCATTATCAACGCCCGCGATGAACCGCTGGCCGACTACCGGAAATATCGGCGGCTTCATTTGCTCATCGGCGACTCAAACATGAGTCCATTCGCCACTGCGCTCAAGATCGGCACAACGGCTTGCGTGCTGTCACTCCTCGAAGATGGCCGCTTGCCACGGAATCTTATCTTGACCGACGCGGTCCAGAGCACACGCGACATTTCGCGTGACCCCAGCGGACGTTGGATTGTCGATCTTGAAAACGGCGAAACGATCGGCGCGCTCGACGTGCAATGGCAATTTTACGATCTCGCGCAAAAACGTTTTCGAAACCGCAGCGCGGAAACGAATTGGCTGCTTGAAAGCTGGAGCTTTGTTCTCGAGGCACTCGAGCGAAACCCTTACTCATTGATTGGCGGCGTCGATTGGATCACGAAGAAGTGGCTGCTCGAGATATTGATCGAGTCGGAAGGATTGAGTTGGAACGATCCGTGGCTGCAAAGTGTGGATCTCGAATATCACAACATCAATCCGGACCGCGGATTGTTTTTCGGGGTCACTCCGGGCAAACGAATCCTTGAGTGGAACAACAGCGTGCGCCGCCAGGATGCGACCCATACCCCTCCGGCCAATACTCGCGCCTCCGGCCGCGCTCGCGCGGTGGCCGGCTTCCAACAGCGCAATCAGTCCTACGTCATCAACTGGGATTCCATCGCCTGCGACAGTCGCGATTTTCTCGTGATGGGCGATCCGTTCAAGACCTACAACGAAGAAGTCGCAAACTTTTTGAATGCGCCGCGCCGTATTTCACAAGGCAGCGAAGATGACGGCGAACTTTCTGAAAATAAAACGGCGCTCGAATGAAAGATCGACAATCACCGATGCCCGGTCATTCCAATCGTTCGAGCGAGGGTATGCCGTAATTTTCCTGGAGCGCGGGAGCTTCAGCTGCAACCTGCGCCGCTTCCAGCTCGATCTGTTTTGGGTCTTCTTCGGTTTCGATTTTTATGAACCCGTCGATCGGATGCTTCACCGCTTCCGCCAGATCAGCCAACGAGTTGATCTCCCTGCCATTCACTCTCCTCACAACCAAGTAGGCGAGATCGTCGTAACCGATGGTGGCGTTGGCCGGCAGCACCTGGCTGAGCACGACGATTTTGCGATGACCTTCGGGAAAAAGCTCGGATTGGAAATGATCGAGATAAACAAATCTTTGGGGAGCTTCTTTCTGCCAGTTAGCGCCCCATTCCTTTAAGTACTGGCGCGACAACTCCTGAAAGATGACTCCGCCCAGCACGTAGTAGAGAGGGGGCTGATCGAGATTGTAGGGCGAGACAACGTAATTTTTCGCGGCGCGATGTTCGAGAGTGACGTTTAATTGCATCGGTTTGCCATTGCGCTGGATTTGGAATGGCACGTTATCGCCTGCGAATGCATGAGCCGTGAGCAGATTTGTAAATTCAATTTTACCGTAAAGAGGATCGACATAGTTGCCGTTCTGATCGATCCCGTTGTTGCCAATTTCCATCACGATGTCGCCCACTTGCAGGCCGGCCTTCACCGCCGGCATGTTCGGTTCCACACTCGTCACATAAACTCCACCCGGCTTTCCAGTTTGACCGGCGAAAGTACGCAGCTGCGGGTCGCGCGTCGGGAAAAACGAAAAGCCGGCCGAAGGAAAACCATCGTAGTGCGCGGTTTCGGCGTCTTTCAAAAAATGCGTGATGATGGGCGCGGGAATGGCGTCGACCAGTTGAGCGCGGGGATCATACCGCAGCAACAAGCCGGCCAGCTTGTTATTTTTGACCAGCGGAATGGTGTAACTATTCTCTCGATATTGCATCGAAATGCTGACGCGATAAGTGAGGAACTGGTTAACATCGACAGGATAGTGCGTCATCTGAATGGTGGTAACCAAACCTTCCGTGGCAACGAGCGCGCCGGTCGGCTCGAGTTGCCACGCGGCGAGCCGATCGCCCACTACCGTGTCCGTCGCGATGTCGAGCGGCGTGATGCCGTCCAGAAAATTTTTCTCCGCCGGTTCGAGTAGAGCCAGGTTTGCCTCATAATCGATTACCTGGACGTTGGCCGCGCTTTTCTCGCCGGACTCCGCACGCTCCAGCTCTACGTAATTTTGGTTCGCCACCAAATCCGCCGTCACCAGAACGCGGCCTTTCGACAAGACGGCGCCGAGCGCACGTTTCGAGAGCGGCGCTTTTTTTTGCCACGGCCGAAAATAATCGTAAGGCTGGCCGGTCACATTCACGCGCACGAGTGAAAGCGGCTTCTGCTTGCCCTCCTTCGCCGCCGGAAGTGCCGGCTCCTTCTTCGCGATAGCCACGCTAACCGTCAGGAGAATCACTGCAAAAGTGGTGAACAAATTTCTTCGCATCTTTTAGATTTTTTTCTGATTTTCCGGAGCCTTTGCGATCGCTTGTTCCTCAAGATTCTGTTCCCGCACCACGTTGTAACGCGTTTTGATTCGCTCGCGTGCCGCTTCCGCTTGCTTCGGATCGAGCACCAACGGCGGACCATCGCCGATCATTTTTACGACGAAGCGATCCGCCGGTTCCGAAAATGTCTTCGCCAGGTCGTCGAGCGTCTGAATTTTCTTGCCGTTGATTTCATCGACAATCCCCCCGCGATACGGCGCCAGATAAGTATTGATTGGGTCCGGCAGAATGTTTGTCAGCACGATCACGTCTGGATGCTGCAGATAAATTTGCTCGAGCACGAAGTAATCGAAGTAATGGCGAAGACGCAGATCAGTCGGCTGATAGGCCTCGATCAAATCGAGGCTCAGCGGCTGGAAAAGCAGCCCGCCGTAAACGACGTAGCGCGGCCGCACATCGTAGCTGTGGCCTAGAACAAAGTAAGGCCACACTGTGCTCAGCACGATCTTCACGTTCATCTGTTGCTTGTCGCGCCAGATTTCGAACTTCACCGTGTCGCCTTTGAATTTTCGTTCCACCACTTCCGGCATCTCCACCCGTTCGCCTTCCAATTCCACGTTCGCATCGCTCGCAATCGGGTGATCGTCGATCGTCAGCAGCACGTCGCCTTCGCGAAGAATTTTCGCGCACGGACCCGCTGCCACCACTGTTGTCACGAGCACACCGCGATCGTTGTCCTTCAATCCGAGAAACTTTCTCTGCGCCGGGTTCTGTAATTTCGAATACGTAATGCCAAGATCGACATATTTATCGTAGTGCCCGTCGTCGATGTCTTTGAGAAAACGGCGAATCACCGGGGTCGGCACCATGTAAGCGACACCTTGCGCGACATCGCCGCTGTAACCTTGAAATGCCACTCCGACCACCTTGGCGTTTCGCATCACCGGCCCACCGCTGTTGCCAGGGTTGATCTGTGCGCTGATTTGAATCGCCAGGTGCTGATCAATCGATGAATGCGTGTAAAGTTGGAAATCAATCCGCGAGACGATGCCCGTTGTCACCGACATGCGCTCGCCACCGATCGGATAACCATAAGCGGACACAGTCGATTCAAGCTCGGGAATGCCGCCGAACTTCAGCGGCACCATGTTCTTGTAAAAATTGGGCGCAACCACCGTGATGAGCGCCAAATCGCAATCGTTCGCCACGAACTGGACTTTGGCTGGATACTTATTTGGATCGCCATCGCGCTCGACTGTGAGGTAACGGCTGTTGCTCACTACGTGCGCATTGGTCATGATGCGATTGCCCTCGACGACAAAGCCGGCGCCAATTCCGCGCTGCAACGCGCCCGCATTCCACGGCGCTCGATAATCCGGTTCCACTTCGGTTGAAGTAATCCGAACCAGGCTTTTTTGAACCGGGCCGTTCGGACGCGCGGGCGGTACCGGCACGGTGACAACAGCCGGCGCGGCTGCGCTCGGTTTCGCCGATGCCTGCGGCTGCGCGGGGAAGACTGGCGGCGTCGAGTTTTGCTGTGCTTGCAGTTGGGTTAGCTCAAACGCCAGCAGCAAGATCGACAAGTAACAACATTTCATCGCGGGAAAGTCCGAGAAGATAAACGAAGTTCGCAGAAATCAAATCCGTTCATGGCCGCGAAATCCGCGGCAGGCTGGACGCGGCTACAATTACGATACGCGATCAAACGCCGGCGCGGTCGAGCAGCGAGGCCAGGACTTTTTCTGCTTCGAAAATTTCGCGGGCAATCGCGCGAGCAGCGCGAGCGTGGCGTTTGTAATCGGCATTGATCATTTTCACCGCATCGATAATTTCGCCTAACGACTTAAAAGTGAGCAGCCCGGCGTCGCCGCCGTAGTTTTTTGTGAATCCCGTTTCTTGAATAATCACCGGACGACCAGCGGCGAGATAACAACCGCTGCGGTCACTGAACCAGCCGGTGTTTAAGCGGACATATTGATCTTTTGCGACGGTAAATTCGCCTTTGGAGCGGCGGATGTAATCGCGGTAAAGCCAGTAATCGACACTGAGCTGAAGTGGCGAATGCAGACGCCAGCCGTTGCGTAGAAATTTCGCGCGCGTCTTTGCGTCTTTAATATTTGTCGCCAGCTCAAATATTTCGCCGGCTTTCTTTGGCGCAGCGGCGAAGCGCAGGAACTCGCGCGATTTGCTCCAGAGATATTTCTCGCCGCGCCAGGTGATGTCTTTCAATCCGCTGGTCGACCAATTCGCGACCGAAGTAAAGACCGCCGCCCGCGGTGGAGCGCGAGTGGTTTTCCAAAGATCGGTCACGACCGGTTGGCGCGTCGGATGCCATTTGAATCCATGCGTCGGGACCGGAAAACTTTTTGTGCCGACATTTTCACCGAAGGTAAAAAGCGCGTGATGACGCTGCAAATAATCGATTGTCGATCTTACGCCCCTGTCGATTTTTATTTGCTCAACGCTGGGATCGCTTTCGATGTAAAGAAGGCGTTTACAGGCAAGCAGGTCGTCGTTCAGTTCCTGGGCGCCGCAAATATTCAGGATTGCATCGGCTTCGCGATAAAGCTGACGGACCTTTTTCAGCGATAAACCTGCGGTGGGTCGGCCCCGAAGATAACGCGCACAAAAAGCCCATCGATTTTTGAATCGGAATTCGCGCGCCAATCGGGCGAGAAGCTGCGCCGCATAATCGAATTGATTGTTTATTTCGAAGGTCTCCGGGTTGTAGGGAAGCCGCGCCGAATCTTCGATATAGTAAACATCGTGACCAAGCCGTTGCAGGCCGACGATGTAATGAACGTGCTGCCAGATCACACCGGCAATCGGCATCGAGCCCATAAAACCCATGACGACGATGCGCTTGCGCTTCATGAAAGAGAAAACGCCCAACGT
>DMCG01000041.1:9140-17597 GCA_003445855.1 Spartobacteria bacterium
GTTTTCGGCTGCTGTCACTGCTCGAACTTCTTGACGACCACCGCCGGATTACCAGCAACGACCACATTCGGCGGCACGCTCTTGGTAACCACCGATCCCGCAGCGATCACAGAGTTTTCGCCAATGGTTACGCCTTTCAAAATTACGGCATTCATACCGATCCAGACATTGTCGGCAATTCTAACCGGCGCGGTTTTCAGCTTTGGCCGCGCCGGACGATCTTTGAAAAATGGCGCGAGCGCCTGCGCGTCGATAAGGCGTTGCGTCGGCTCAAGCGGATGAAAATCGGAATCGGCGATGCCAACGTTCCACGAGATGAGACAGTGCGATCCGATGTCGATCTTTTCCTCGACCATGATGAGCGCGCCGTTCAACAAAGTGAAATCGCCGATTGTGCAGCGCCCATTTTCACCAACCGCAAAAGAGCATCCCGCGTAACATGAGACATGTTTACCGATCACAATCGCATTTGACTTTCTGCTGCGGAGATGACGAAAAATCTGCGCGGTCTCGCAATAAAATCCTTCGCCAAACTCCACGTTCGAGGGAATCGGATGCGGCCACCAATCGCTTTCAACATGTCGATCTTGTCGGACGTTGCTCATGTGTGAAATTTTCCCGAAGTGTAGAGCTTCGCGTAAACTCCGCCGCACGCGACTAGTTCGGGTCCGCGGCCCTGCTCTACAATGCGCCCGCGCTCCAGCACGACGATTTGATCGCAATTGTGAATCGTGGCGAGTCGATGGGTCGCGATCAATGTCGTGCGTCCACGCATCAGTGCCTTGATCGTTTCCATAATGGCCGCTTCGGTCGTCGGGTCGAGCGCCGAAGACGGTTCATCGAGAAGCAGAATTGGCGCATTTTTTAAAAAGGCGCGCGCAATTCCGATACGTTGTCGCTGGCCGACACTCAAATGTCCGCCCCGTTCTCCGACCGGACTCGCATACCCGTTCGGGAGTTGCCGAATAAAATCATCAGCCTGGGCGCGTCGCGCGGCATCGACAATTTCATCTTCGGTCGCATTCGGTCGCCCGTAGGCAATGTTTTCGCGTACGGTCGTGGAAAAGAGCAGGGTGTCTTGCAAGACAATTGCGATCTGCGCGCGCAATGATTTCTTTGTGATGGTGCGGAGATCGCGGCCATCGATCGCGATTGAACCTTCAGTGGGATCATAAAACCTGGGCACCAAACTCAAAAGCGTGCTTTTCCCCGCGCCCGTTCCTCCCACGAGCGCGACGATTTGGTTTGGTGAAATCGCAAGATCGACATTATGCAGCACATGTCGATCTTGCGCGTAACCAAAGGACACATTTTGGAATCGCAGCGCGCCTTTGGTTTCGGCAATCGCAATCGCCGCCGGCGAATCGACTACATCATCCTGGCCATCCAGCACTTCGAAGCAACGCTTCGCTCCCGCGGTCGCGCCTTCCATCGCCCATGCTGTGTAAGTGAGCGATTCGAGCGGCTGATAGAGCATCAATAAATACGCGCTGAAGACGAGGAGCGAACCGAGAGTAAGGGTGCCGGCGAGGACATGGAGCGTGCCGACGTAATACATCGCCGCCGTCCCGATGACCATGAGCGTGCTGATCACAAGCGCGCTGTTCACATTCGTTAGCGTTAGACGCAGATTTGCCTGCAAACTCTGGCTGGCTTGTTGGTGGAATTGCCCAACTTCAAATTCTTCGCGCCCGAACGCGTGCACCATGCGGATGGAGCTGAGACCTTCCTGCACTTGCGCGAGAATTGCGCTCTCGCGCTCCTGAATGAATGTGGATTCGCGACGAATCCGGCGCGCAAAAAAGTAAATCGCGGCCACCACCGGCGGAACGATGGCAAGCGAAAGCAACGCGAGCTGCCAATCAAGCCGTACCATGATCAGAAACGTGCCGACGAGCGTGATTGTCGATCCAAAAATATTCGTAAAGCCTTTGTTGTAGATCGTCTGGATCGACTGCGAATCGTACGCGACGCGAAAACTCGAATCGCTGGAACGGCGCATATCGTGGTACTTGAGCGAGAGCGATTGCAGGTACGCGTAAAGGTCGGTCCGAAGCTTAAGCAGCGCTTGCAGACCGATTTTGACGAAGAGGTAGTTGGTGATCCAGTTAATGATGCCCCAGAAAAGCTGAATCACGACGAGCGCCAGGCAGAGCAGGGGAATCCACAGACGCCAGTCACTGCGCGCGGCCGCATTCGCCCGCAGAAAATCGTCGACAATAATCTTGAACGGCCACGGCTTGAGAAGGTTCAAACCGATTCCGGAAAGCGTGAGCACGAGACCGAAAACTGTTTGTCCCCAAAAGGGACGATAGTATCGAAGGACGCGCCGGTAGATCGACATGGAAATTTAAGATTGCAGGTTCCGGATTTCAGATTCAACTACGGGCGCGGCGCGCTTGTTCATCGCAAAGGCTAAATCTGAAATCTGAAATCTGAAATCTTTTCATGCACCATCTTCTGGAACTGTGGTTTGGGTGGGTCCTTACCGGAGGCTACATAGGCATCGTCATTCTCATGGCGATGGGCAGCTCGCCGTTGCCGGTGCCTGCTGAAGTCGTAATTCCGCCCGCGGCGTTTTTGGCGGCGCAGGGTCATCTCAGTTTCAGCGGCGTCATCATCGCCGGGACGATCGGTTGCTACCTGGGTGGCGCAGCGGTCTATTGGATTTCGCTGCTCGTTGGCCGGCCAATCATTGTGCGCTACGGCCGCTTCTTATTGCTAAATCCGCACAAACTCGAACAGGCGGAGATCTGGCTAAGTCGCTATGAAGCCGGTGGAGTTTTCTTTGCGCGGCTCCTCCCGGTCGTGCGTCATGTCATTTCGATTCCAGCAGGAATTGTCCGGATGAATTTTACCAGCTTCAGCGTGGTCACGATTCTGGGTTCGGCGATTTCGTGTAGTCTCCTGGCTTATTTGGGCCACCAAGCTTATTTGGCGGAGCCTGAACTTTTGACGAAACCCGAGGCTATGATGCACTTCATCCGGGGACAATCGAGTTGGATACTGCTAGTGGTCACGCTTTTTGCCGCACTCTATATATTGACGATACGGCTGATGAAACCGCGATTGACACCGCCGGATTAATCGTTCAGTGTTCACAAATAAGACATAAGTGTCAAAGATTTCGATCCAGCCGGAGTAATCTTGCGTCGGAGAAAAAGGAGGTTCCCACGCTACGGGAGAATACCCGTCATTGGCACTTTACTTGCTCCTAAAAAGGGGAATTCCTATGAAAAAGACGACCCAAATCCTGAAGCCACGCCCCAAATTTTCCCTCGGAGACCTGATCCTGACGGTGAGTTCCTGCACGAAGAACACAAAAGAAACGGTCGCAACGGTAGCCGACCTTTTTGCCAGCGGCCGGGTGCGCGTTCAAAACAACGGCCGGTTTATTCGCGCCCGCGTTTGTTAAACGGCAAGATCGACAATCGAATTTGATAATCGCTCCGGCGGCGAGTCTTCCGGAGCGATTTGTTTTTCGCACAAAACGCTTTCCGCGCTGAGCGAGCGCTTTTATCTTGGCACGGTGATCGATCGTTATTCCCGGCTGGAGATGCGCCAGATTTGGTCGGACAAGCGGAAATTTGAGATTTGGCTCGAGATTGAAATACTCGCCTGCGAGGCGATGGCCGAGTTCGGTCAAATCCCAAAACAAGACGCCGCCGAAATTCGAAAACGCGCGCGCTTCTCCATTCCCGAGATCGCGGAGATCGAGAAGCGCACAAATCACGACGTCATCGCCTTTCTCGAAAACGTGGCGGAATCAGTGGGGCCCGCGGCGCGCTGGATCCATCAGGGTCTGACCTCCTCGGATATTTTGGACACGGCGCTCGCGGTCCAGTTGACCGAATCAGCGAGAATCCTGAGTGAAGACGTAAAAAAATTGCGCACGGCGGTCGCCGATCGAGCGCAACGCTTCAAGATGACGCCGATGATCGGCCGCAGCCATGGTATCCACGCGGAGCCAACCACGTTCGGGTTAAAACTCGCTTTGATGTTCGACGAATTTGGGCGCGCGGAGGAGCGACTGAGACAGACGCTGGAACGCATTCGAATCGGAAAACTGAGCGGCGCAGTCGGCACGCATGCCCATGTCGATCCTGCGGTCGAGCGTGCCGTTTGTGAGAAACTTGGATTGAAGCCGGCGACGATTTCCACACAAATCGTGCAACGCGATCGGCATGCGGAGTTCCTGGCCACTCTCGCCGTGATTGCATCGAGCGTCGATCGCTGGGCCACTGAATTTCGTCATCTCCAGCGGACCGAGGTTCTCGAAGTGGAAGAACTGTTTACTGAAGGGCAGAAAGGCAGTTCGGCGATGCCGCATAAACGCAACCCGATCACCAGTGAAAGGCTAAGCGGTTTGGCGCGCGTTATTCGCGGCAATGCGGTTGTAGCGCTGGAAAATGTCGCGCTGTGGCATGAGCGCGATATCAGTCACTCGAGCGCGGAAAGGATCATTTTGCCGGACTCATGCACGCTTCTCGATTACATGCTGGTGAAGTTGCGTGAAATTGTCGAAGGCTTGCAGGTTTATCCGGAACGAATGGAGGCGAACCTCGCCGTGACCAAAGGCCTGTATTTTAGCCAATCGATTTTGCTCGCGCTCACGCGCGCGGGCGCGGAGCGGCAGAGCGCGTATGAAGCGGTCCAACGTGCCGCGATGAAGACTTGGAAAGGCATGGGGACTTTTGCGGAGAATGCAAAGCAGGAACCCGAAATCGCGGCGCGACTTTCCGCGGTGGAAATCGATCGCCTTTGCTCGTTGGATGTTCATTTCCAACATGTCGATGCAACATTCAAGGCCCTCGGGTTAAACTAACGCGAATCAGGCCGTAAGATCGACAATTATAAAAGCGCCCGGCTACCTGATGCGATTGAGGAGCATTTCGGCGATACGTGCGGAATTATCCAGCTGAACCGCAGCGGTTTCGAAAGCTGTGCCGCTTTTCTCACTTGTAACAGCGTTCGAACTGAGTGTGACGCGCACGGAGTTGCTGCGCCACTTTAGGATGAGCTGGGCAATTTCGAAACTCGAGGAGAGTTCAACCCCCGCGAGCTCGAGATGCGCGAGAAGTTGCATCGTCATTGTCGCGGCGGCCGCCGGAATGAGCTCTACGCCATCGCGCGCATGCGCGGGCATGATAGTCACATCGGCGATCTCAAAGGCATTACGCATTTGCGCGGGCTGGAATGGCTGCAGAGTTGGAATCAGGCGAACGATCGTAATTTGGCCGTTTCCATCGAGCTCCGTTCGACCGAGTTGAAAACCGGTTTTCAGCGGAAGCGTCTCGCGCAGCGCGGCCGACGGCACATGAAGTGACACGGTGAAAGAAGATAGCCGGGCACGAACGGCTCCCATCTGGAGTTGCGGCGTGAATTGCATCGATACGACTTCCAAAAAAAGACCCAGGACAACGTCGTGTCGGCCATCCGAAATGACGGGAGCGGAAAAGGTTGGGGCTTTGGGCGCCGTCGTTCCCGGTTCGGGTTGTTTCGAAGGCTGTGCAGAAACGACGGCGGGAGGCGATTTTGAACGGTATTTGCCATCCGCCGGCTGTTTTGTTTCATCTCGCAAAAGGTCCGCCGCGGCGACGGCCGCAGCGCTGCCCGGCGTGATAGTTTCCACGGATACTGACGCCGGCAGCGGCTCCGCCGTCAATATTCGCCGCACTAGATCGACAAGCTCATCCGAGAAAAATGGCTTGGCAATGGTTGCGACCACATTATCAAGGCGCGCGGCAGCTGCGGTCATTTCCGGAACGTGGCCAGACATCATCAAAACCGGCACGTGGGCGGTTCGTTCGTCCTGCAACAGTCGGCGGCAAATCTCGTCGCCATTCAGGTCGGGCAGACTGTAATCGAGAATGACGAGGTCCGGCAGAACACGAGCAATTTCTTTCATTCCGCTCGTGCCTTTGAGTGCGGTTGTGATTTGTAAATTCGGCTCAGCGGTTGCGAGTACATCTTCAACAAAAATAAGAAGCATCTCGGTATCATCGATCACGACAATTTTCTTGCCGGGCTTCGGGCTCGATTTTTCCTGGGAAGCGTTCTCTGACGGCGGGATGCTCGATGGTGAAGCGAACTTGGCCCGCCGCCGGACTTCGAAAAACACCGGTGCCCAGGCTCCGTGAATCGTGCGTGGGGTAGGGGCGGGTTTGCCTGCCTCTCTCATCCGCGCTCGAGGCCAACTGAGCATCTCATCCAAAGCAGCCTCGCCGCGGAGCTTTCCGGTTTCCGCGTGGAAAATTTGCCCGTCCACGACATGGATATCGCCGGCACGATCGCCGCTTGCGTTCACTTTGAGAAGGGCACTGGATCCACTCGCGCAATGCAGCACCACAATGTCGGGCAGACCGAGATGGCGCAAAGTTCCGCGCGAGGTCGCCGATTCAGCCTCCCTCCAGGGTCCGAGCAAAGCCTGGACCGCGGCCCCGAAATCCGCGACTTCGAAACGCTTTTCGATGAATTGTAAAGCTCCGTGCGCTCTACACTCGGTGGCTATCTCGTGAGAAATTCCCGGAGCTATGATAAGCGCCCGCGCGTCGGGACGGGCGTTTTGCATCTCGTGCAAAAATTCAGTTATGCCCGAATAGGGCGGATCAAAATCGATCACAAATAAGTCAGGAGCAATCTGGTCAGCGAGAACGCGCGCTTCCGCGATTGAACGGGCCACACTGGTGGCGTGACGAGGTGCGAACTTCTTCAGCGCTGAGCCGATCGCCACCGCAAGTGCGTCGTACTCTTCGATGAGAAGAATGCTACCTCGCGGCGTGGTCCCGGCAGCGGATGGAAGCGAAGCAGGCACGTCGGCAATGGCTCGAGATGGCGAGAATAAAAGAAGCGTCAGGCATGGTCAAAGCAAAGGAGGTGCAAGTTGCGTGCCCTGGTGGTAGGAACCGCCGCCCCGTCGGTCGATTCGTTATTCGTAGCGCAACGCTTCCATCGGGTCGAGACCCGCTGCCCGAACTGCCGGGTACAAACCAAACCCGATGCCGATTGCCGAGCAGACGATCAGCCCGGCAAATGCCCACCCGAAAGGAAAGATCAGGTCTACCTTTAGCCAAAGAGCGAGCAAATCCCCGCCGATTACTCCGAGAACGATCCCGAGGACGCCGCCTGCTTCGGAGATAAAGACGGCCTCGGTCAAAAATTGCCGCAGGATATCGCGACTGCGCGCGCCGATTGATTTGCGGATGCCGATTTCTTTTGTTCGCTCGGTCACGCTTACGAGCATGATGTTCATAATGCCGATGCCCGCCGCCACCAGAGCGATAAAGCTGATGACAAAGGCGCCGATGCGCACGACGCCGGCAATGCTGGCGAACGCGCTCTTGAGTGAATCGTTGGAGTAAATTTCGAAATCGTTTTCCCGATTGGCCGCCAACCCTCGCGCAATGCGCATCGCACCGATCCCTTTATCGAGCGTCCCATTGTAAGTTTCGTGCGAAAACGATTGAGTCGCGATGTTGATCGTCCGGTTTGCTTCGCCATAATTTTCAAAGAATCGTGAGATTGGCATCGCGCAAATATCGTCCTGGCTTTGGCCAAAAGCCGTTCCTTTTTCCGCGAGGACACCGATAATCGTGTAGGTGTGTCCGCTCAGCCGGATCACTTTTCCGATGGGCGTTTCGTGCGGAAATAACCGCTTCTCGATTATTTTGCCAACGACGAGGACGCTGCGAGCCAGCGCCACATCTTCATCGTTGATGTTGCGTCCGTAGGCAAGCGTATAGGCATTTGCGGTCAAAAAGCTTCGGTTTGTCCCCACCACCGTCAGGCTCGGCGTCGTTTTTACTCCGTTGTAAACTGCTTGTCCTTTGCTGTAATCGAAGACCTTGAGGCAGATCTCACTCGCGTTGCCTTCCATTAGCTCGTAATAGCGCATCGCCTGCCGATACCTGATGTTCTGCCGGTTCTGATACTTTTTCTTTACGTTCCCGCCGGCATCTATGTTTACCGGGTACTTGGCGAATTGAAAAATGTTGGAACCGAGAAAACTTATGCCGCTCTCGATCGAAGCTTGCAGTGCGCCGATTGCCGTCATCACCGAGATGACGGAAAACACTCCGATGGTGATGCCGGTCATCGTCAAGGCGGCGCGCAACTTGTTTGCCCCGAGCGAAGACAGAGCCATCGTTATGATCTCACGAAATCGCATGTCGATCTTATCTTAGAGTCTTAGATGCTAGATTATTCATATCTTAGAGCCGTCACAGGATCCAAACGTGAAGCCGACCACGCCGGTGCGAAGCCTGAAATAAGACCGGTCAATACCGACACGATCATGCTCAAGGCAACTAAATTGAATGAAAAATGAATCGGAAACGACGGAAACCCTTTGCCGATCCCGAAGCACATCAAATAAGCAACGGCTAGCCCAATAAATCCCCCGAGTAGGCAAAGCGCAGTGGACTCGATGAGGAATTGAAGAAGGATTGTCCGTCGGCG
>DMCG01000041.1:17940-39510 GCA_003445855.1 Spartobacteria bacterium
ACGAAAGTGATGTTCATGATGCCGATCGCCCCCACAAAGAGGGAAAGACCAGTAATGAAAAGTCCTGCGATCGCGATGGAGTTTTTTATCGGATCAAGTGTGCTCTTCAAGGCCTGTTGTTCGTTGATGCTGAAGTCGTCTTTTTTCTCCGGAGGCAGCCCGCGCACGCGTCGCATTAATCCGGCTAGCTCGTCTTTCGCTTCGGTCAGCCTGGTTTTGTCCTTCACTTTTACGAGGATGTCCGATTCGCTTTTTGCGCTGAAGTATTTCTGAAAGGCGGGCAGAGGCATCACCACGATCGAATCCAGGCTGAAGAGACCGAGAAACGTCCCTTGTCGCGAGATAACTCCGATCACCTTGAACGGCTGTCCATTGATTAATACCGACTTGTCGATCGGGCTCGAAGAAGGGAAAAGCGCGTCGGCCACATCATAGCCAACCACGCAGACATTCGCGCCCCCGCGCGATTCCAGTTCATTGAAAAAGCGGCCTTCCTTGAAATCGAACGTCGAGGTAATGATGTAGTCGGACACGGTGCCCCTGACATAAACGCCACTGACCTCGTTATCGGCATATTTGACGCTGCGCACCAGACTCGATGACGGCACGGCAACTACCAGATTCGAGTTCGGCGTTGCGGCGATCATGCGGTTGATTGGCTCCGCATACTCGGTCTTGATCTTTTTGCGGTTGCGATAATTCCACCAATCATCCACACGCTTCCACGGCCATTGGCCCACATAGAGGACGTCGTCGCCGAAAACGGCCATACTCTTGTCGAAACCAATCTGAATTCCCCCAATCGCGGTCCCCATTAGCGTCACCGCGACAATCCCAATGATGACGCCGAGCGCGGTCAGCGTGGACCGCGTTTTGTTGGCGCGCATCTGCGCGGCCGCGATCTTCCAACTTTCGCTTAGCTCATAGAGAAAACGCTTCATTGTCGATCTAACGCACCGCCACCGATTCCAGTGCGCGGATCGCCGCAAAATCGTCGCTCTCGATTAAGCCATCGCGAAGACGAACCGTGCGGCGCGCGTGTCGTGCGATGTCTGCTTCGTGCGTAACGAGAATGATCGTATTGCCGCGTTGATAGAGATTCTCAAACAATGCCATAAGTTCCTCGCCGGTTTTTGAATCAAGGTTTCCGGTCGGCTCGTCGGCAAGAATGATGGAGGGGTTATTGACAAGGGCGCGCGCAATCGCCACGCGCTGCCGTTGTCCGCCCGATAATTCGTTAGGCTTGTGATGAAGTCGATCACCCAGGCCGACATCAATTAGCGTCTGCGTCGCGCGCTCCGCGCGCGTCTCCGGATCGATTCCCGCGTAAATGAGCGGCAGCTCGACGTTGCGCAAACTGTCGGAGCGCGGCAGAAGGTTGAACGTTTGAAAGACGAAGCCGATCTCGCGATTTCGAATCGCCGCGAGCTCGTCATCATTCATCTCGGCCACGTTCCGGCCATTAAATTCGTAGCGGCCCGATGTCGGCGTATCGAGGCAGCCGAGCATGTTCATGAGCGTCGATTTGCCGCTCCCGCTCGGGCCCATGACCGCGATGTATTCGTTGCGGTGAATTTGCAGCGACACACCGCGCAAAGCACGAACGATCTCTTCGCCCATCACGTAATCCTTGGTGATGTTCTCGATGTCGATGACAATCGGACCGGGCGGTCTTGTCATGTCAGCGTTCGTCATGCTCATGAGAAACTGCGCCGAAGACCGCTTCACGCCGCCATCATTTCGCGCATTACTTCGTCGCTTCCTTGTCGATCTTAACTTTGGCTCCGTCCTTTAATTTTCGGCTGATTGCGGTGTAGCTTCCCGAGATCACTTCGTCACCGGGCTTGATGCCGCTTTTGATTTCCATATAGGAGTCGTCCGCAATCCCAGTAGTCACTTTGACCATCTGCGCCTTGTTCCCGTTCTTAAGGAAGACGACCTTGGCAAGTTTTTCCCGTTCCTCCTTCTGCGCCTGTTTTTCCAGGCGATCGCTCGTGACCTCGGCGTTGTTGTCGCCCTTGTCGCGCGCCGCCGCTTTCTGTTTCCGTTTTTCGATTTCCTCCGGGCTCAAGTTGCTGTCACCGGTGCGGATGGTCACACTCTGCATCGGCACGGCGACGACGTCTTTCACCATATTCGTCTCGATGTCCGCGGTGCAGCTCAAACCCGGCTTCAACGTCACATCATGATCGTCGATTCGAATTTTGACCTCGAAGTTTGTCACTTCCTCCTGCGTGCCCGCGCCCGTCGTCTTCCCGGTGTTGGCGATCTGGTAAACGGTGCCGTGAAATTTTCGATCGGTGTAGGCGTCGATCTTCACATTCGCCTTGTCGCCGACTTTCACGTTCACGACATCGTTCTCATTCACATCCACGCGCGCTTCGATGTGGCCGAGATCGGCTACGCGCATCACTTCGGTGCCGGCGAACTGATTGGTCGCGACCACGCGCTCGCCGAGTTTGCTGTTTAGAATCGTCACCGTCCCGTCGATCGGCGAATAAATCGTCGTCTTCGAAAGTTGATCGCGCGCCTGACTCGAACCCGCCTGCGCGCGCTCGATTTCGTGCAGCGAACTTTCGAACGTGTTCTTCGCCACGTCGTAGGCGGCCTGTGCGGTGTTATATTCCTGTATCGAAATCGTTTTCTTGGCCAACATGTCATCGGCGCGTTTAAAATCCTGCTCCGTCTTCGTCATCGTCGCTTTTTGTTGAAGATTCGTCGCCTTGGCCGAGCTAATCGCCGCTTCCTGTGCCTCGACCAATGCCTTGTACGAATCGGGTTTAATCCGCAGAAGCAGGGCGCCTTTCTTGATCGACATCCCGTCTTCCACCGGCAAGTCGGTAATCTCGCCCGCGACTTCCGGTGAAATTTTCACCTCCGTCTCCGGTTGCACTTTTCCGGTCGCCGAAACCGTTTGCACGATCGTTTTTCGCAGCGCCTTGTCCGTCGTGACCGGAATTGGTTTCTCGCGTTTGCCCAGAATGATCGACACGATGATGCAAAGCACCACGAGGCCGACCGCCCCGAGAATGATCTTTTTGCGGCGCGACCAACGCTTTTTCGCCTTCACTGGCGCAGTCGCAGGAGTGGTCGCAGTTTGGTGCATAGGAGGGGCGCTCACTGGCGTGAATGCGTCAGAATTAATCGCTGATTGGACTGTTGGAAAGCAATTCCCGTTCATACGCATCGGTAGGATGCGCCGGCGAACGGATTTGGATTCAATTAACTACGACTTCTCTCGATGTCGATCTTGCGCGAATTTGCTCGATCGCCCAGGCGGCGTGTTCAGCAATCAGAGGTTCCGAATCCAAAGCGGCTTTGGCCAGCGCGGGCAAATCATTCGCGTCGCCGACATTTCCCAGCGCCACACAGACATTGCGCAGAAATCCGCGACGTTTGATTCGCTTGATCGGCGAATGACGAAAGAGCAGGCGAAACTCCGCGCCGCTCAGATTCAAGTAATCTCGAAGCCGCATGTTCATTGTCGATCTTCGGGCGGCGAATGCACTCTCGCGCGAAACGCTCGCGAAGCGGTTCCATGGACACGCGTCGAGACAATCATCGCAGCCGTAAATCCGATCGCCGATTAAAGGACGAAGTTCGACCGGGATGGAAGTCTTGTGCTCGATTGTTAGATACGAAATGCAGCGGCGCGCATCCAATCGATGCGGCGCGGTGATCGCGCCAGTCGGGCAAGCCGTGATGCAGCGCGCGCACGTTCCGCAGCGATCGCGCGCCGGCGGATCGGCCGCTAATTCAAGCGTGGTTAAAATTTCCGCGAGAAAGAACCAAGTCCCGAGTCGTTCGTCGACAAGCATGGTACTCTTACCGTGCCAGCCGATTCCCGCTTGAGCCGCATGATCGCGTTCGAGCACCGGTCCGGTATCGACGTAACATTTTTGTTCGCCCCCAAACTCGCGCAAAAAATTGTCGATCTTGTTCAGCTTCGCATTGATGACATCATGATAATCATCGCCCCATGCGTAACGCGCGATGCGTCCTGTAGCGGCGGTCTGCGATGGCCGGAACTTACCTTGCCAGTAATTCAACGCCAGCACAATGATCGACTTCGCGCCGGGCAAAACCTTTTGCGGATCACGACGTTTCTCTTCGCCGCGTTCCATGTAGCTCATCTCGCCGGCCGCGCCATCTTTCAACCAATCGCGAAATTCATCTACGTGAGTCGGCGGCGTGCATTCGGCCACTCGGCATGAATCAAACCCAAGCTCGCGCGCAAAAGCGATAAGCCGCTCCTTCAATTCGGTGTTTGAGATAGCCGCGCGCACCCTGTCGATGTTGGAGGCAATCTGACTCATTTCCGCGTTGCGATTGAATCTTCGATCTTGCTCAAAATTGCGTCCGCCACTTCATCATGACTTAACGCCGACGTATCGACGCGAATGTCTGCCACTTTCGCATAAAGCGGCGACCGCGCCCGCAACATTTCCGAGAGCGTTTTTCTCGGATTTTCCGTTTCCAGCAGCGGTCGATTGCCTCGGCGCGATGCTCTTTCGAAAAGCGTCTCTTCCCGCGCCTCGAGCCACACGATTGTGCCCAGTCGTTTTAAAAGATCGACATTCTCATCCCGCAGCACAATACCGCCGCCCGTCACGATTATCATCGCTTTCGCGGGGTCCAATTCTCGCAGCGTTTGTGTTTCAATTTCGCGGAATTTTTCTTCGCCGAATTTGGAAAAGATTTCCGGGATCGACATACCGAGCTTGGTTGCAGCCATTTCGTCCGTATCAAATCGACTGAGCCCAGTCCGTCGCTGCAGGCAACGCCCGACCGACGATTTACCTGCGCCCATCATTCCAATAAGCACAATCGATTTCGCGAAATTCACGCTGCAATATGTGATCGAAGATCGACAATGAAAAGGCGAAGCGAACGTGGAAATATGTAGGGGAAGCTGTTAGCTTCCCGTCCATTCCTATGCCTGAAGTAAAATCATCTGCGCTCGTCGCCGTTCTCATGGGCAGCAAATCCGATTGGGAGACAATGCGCCATTCGGTTGAAACGCTCGATGAGCTTGGCGTGCCTAACGAATATCACGTTCTCTCCGCCCATCGCACGCCGGACGCGACCGCAGATTTTGCGCGCACGGCAGCTAAACGTGGAATGCGCGTCATCATCGCTGGCGCGGGCGCCGCTGCGCATTTGGCGGGAGCAATCGCCGGTTACACGTGGCTGCCCGTTCTGGGCGTGCCGATTCCATCGTCAGAGTTGCAAGGACTCGATTCGCTGCTTTCCACCGCGCAGATGCCCAGCGGCGTTCCGGTGGGAACACTCGCTATCGGGACGGCTGGCGCGAAAAACGCAGCGCTGCTTGCGGCCAGCATCATCGCGCTCAGCGATGACAAGGTTCGCAAAAATGTGGAACTGTTTCGCAAGAAGCAAACCGAGTCGGTGCTCGCCACGCGAGTGCCGAAGTGAATACCGAAATTGTTTCCTCCCACGAGCATGCGAAGGCGGTAACGCTCTTGCGCGCGGGCGAAATCGTCGCGCTGCCGACGGAGACTGTTTATGGATTGGCAGCCGACGCGCTAAATCCGGTCGCGGTCGCAAAAATTTTCGAGGCAAAGGAACGACCGAGTTTTGATCCGCTGATTGTTCATCTGCCAGATCGCGATTGGCTGGAGCGCGTCGCTAAGATCGACAATCAGTCTCGAGAGCTCATCGAAAAATTAATCGCGCAGTTTTGGCCTGGGCCGCTCACGCTCGTTTTGGATCGACAAGCGATTGTGCCTGAAATTGTGATTGCCGGTTTGGACACGGTTGCAGTAAGAATCAGCGAGCATCCAGTCTTTGCCGAAATTGTTCGCGAGTTTGGTTCGCCACTCGCTGCGCCAAGCGCGAACCGGTTCGGTCGCGTCAGCCCGACGACTGCACAGCATGTTCGGGATGAACTCAACGGTCGGATTCCGCTGATTGTCGATGCCGGACCGACCAGACACGGAATTGAATCGACCATCATCGCGCCTCATGGCGACAAGATCGACATCTTGCGCCGCGGCCCGGTCACAGCCGAGCAATTGTCGGTCTTCAGCAAGATCGAGATCGTCACTGCGCGCGAGAACATCTCCGCGCCGGGACAATTGCCGTCGCATTACGCACCCAAAACGCCGCTGCAACTGATCGACGACTTGAATTCATTTTCGCCGAAAGCGAATCAACGCTGTGCATTGCTCGCCTGGAACGCGGTTGAAAACGACAAACGCTTTGTCGCAATTCGCAATTTGAGCGAACGCAAAGATTTTCGTGAAGCGGCCGCGAATTTATTTCGGTATCTGCACGAGCTCGACGCGTTCGATGTTGATCTTATCGTTGCAGAACGAGTTCCTGCTCAGGGACTCGGGGCTGCGATAATGGACCGGTTGCGTCGTGCGTCGCACCGGCTTGATGCGCGAGACACGCCTGGATGAAGCCTTTGAAAAGCGGGTGCGGCTTGTTCGGTTTGCTTTGGAATTCCGGATGATACTGACACCCGACGAAATAAGGGTGATCGCGCAACTCGATTAGCTCGGCGAGTGCTCCGTCCGGTGAAGTCCCTGAAATGGTAAAACCTTTCTCGCTCATCCGGTCACGATATTTCATGTTGAATTCGTAACGGTGCCGGTGGCGCTCGAGCACTTCGCCGCTGCCGTAAATTTTTTCCGCCAACGTGCCTTTGACGATTTTTGTCGGCCAGGTCCCGAGCCGCATGCTTGCGCCTTTGTTGCGAATTTCGCGCTGTTCCTCCAGCAAAGAGATCACTGGTTCCTTTGCGTCCTTATCGAACTCGGTGCTGTTCGCGCCTTCGAGTCCGCAAACATTCCAGGCGAATTCGATCGTCGCGACCTGCATGCCGAGACAAAGGCCGAGGTACGGCACCTTGTGCTCGCGGGCAAAGCGCGCGGCTTTGATTTTTCCTTCGACACCACGCTCGCCGAATCCACCGGGAATTAAAATGCCAGCCACGTCTTGCAATTGTCGATCCACGCTGTCCTGAAGCGTTTCTGCGTCGATCAGTTTCAAGTCGATCCCGCAATCCTGGCTCGCGGCTGCGTGCGTGAGCGATTCGTAAATACTTTTGTAGGCGTCCTGTAGATCGATGTATTTGCCGACGACGGCAATCGTCACCTGTTTCTTGGGACTAATGACGCGCTCAACAAATTTTCGCCAGTCTGTCAGATCCGGTTCAGGAGTTGTGAGATGCAGCAGATCGCAAACCAGTTGATCGAGTCCCTCCGCGCGCAACATCAACGGATATTCATAAACCGTGTGCTCGACATCGCGCGCTTCGATCACCGCTTTTTCCGAAACGCTGCAGAACATTGACAACTTTTGTCGCACGTCGCGATCGAGTGGTTTTTCCGTCCGGCAAATCAACACCTGCGGCTGCAAACCAATCTCCCGCAATTTCGCCACGCTTTGCTGCGTCGGTTTCGTTTTTAATTCGGCCGCGGCCTTGATGTACGGAACGAGCGTGACGTGCATGTTCACAACGTTTTGCGCGCCGACTTCGAGAATAAATTGCCGGATCGCTTCAAGAAATGGCAGACCCTCGATGTCGCCGGTCGTTCCGCCGATCTCAGTGATCACGATGTCGTATTTACTTTCGTCGGACAGTTCGCGAATGCGATCTTTGATGACGTCGGTGACGTGCGGAATTACCTGCACGGTTTTGCCGAGATAATCGCCGCGCCGCTCTTTTAAAATCACGCTCTCGTAAACCTGACCGCTGGTGAGATTGTTATGGCGGGAGAGAACGCAATTCGTGAACCGCTCGTAATGTCCGAGATCGAGATCGGTCTCCGCGCCATCGTTCAACACGTAAACTTCGCCGTGCTGAAACGGATTCATCGTTCCAGGATCGACATTGAGATACGGGTCGAACTTTTGGAAAACGACGCGCAGGCCGCGCAGCTCGAGCAGCGTGCCGAGCGAGGCCGCGGCCAGGCCTTTGCCCAGCGAACTCACTACGCCGCCGGTGACAAAAATGTATTTCATCGCTAAATCTCTCCGTTAGCGCGAGCGAGAATTCGCTCCACCACGATTGCGTCCTGCGGCGTATCTACGCCGGGCGAACCATGTTTCGTGACGAGCACATGAACCTTTACACCATTTTCAAGGGCGCGCAATTGCTCGAGCGACTCGGCGCGCTCCAGCGGCGTCGGTTTCCATTTCACAAATTGCAAAAGCGTCTGGCGCCGAAAACCGTAAATGCCTTGATGGCGCAAATACCTTACCGGCGCGGAGCGATCGCGAGGGAAGGGGATGGCGAAGCGCGAAAAGTAGAGTGCGTTGCCGCGAAGATCGACAATCACTTTCACTTGATGCGGCGAGAAAGCTTCCGCTGCATTTTCGAATGGATGGGCCGCCGTGACGATGTCGATCTTGCGATCGGAGCGCAATGTTTCGACGAGACTGTCGATCAAAGCAGGGTCCACCAGCGGTTCGTCGCCTTGAATGTTAATCACGAATGCAAACTGTTTTGCTTTTTTTGCGACTTCCGCGATTCGATCAGTCCCGCTTTGATGTCGCCGTGACGTCAACGCGACTTCGGCACCCCACTCAAAGGCCGCGTTCGCAATGCGCATGTCGTCGGTCGCGATGATGACCGAATCCAGTTTTCTCGCCCGGCGGCAGCGTTCCCAAACATGACGGAGCAATGGTTTGCCCGCGATTAGATGGAGCGGCTTGCCGGGAAAACGCGATGAGCTCCATCGCGCCGGAATAATGCCGACCGCTTTGCTCATTTGAGAGCCTCCTTTACCACCTCAAATACAAACAAGCATGTCATCCTGAGCGAAGCGAAGGATCTCTCACAGGCTGATGGACCACGCATTAGATCGCTTGTGTGCCACAAGCCCAATTGTGAGGTCCCTCGCTCCGCTCGGGATGACCCCGCTGTCATGGCGTTGCGTGCAAAATAATATCTGCCGCGTGGTTCAAATCTTCCGCGACCCAATCGGCGCAGCTGCCGTCGGTCATTTTATCGAAACCAGTGCGAACGCGAATCGTCCGCACGCCTGCATTGCGGCCGCATTCGACGTCGATCTCCTTGTCTCCGATAAAAAATGAGCGCGCAAGATCGACATCGTGGTCGCGAGCGGCTTGCAAGGTCATTCCCGGCGCAGGTTTGCGGCATTTCGAAGGGGCACCAGGAACGTCTGGACAAAAATAAGTCGCATCGATCAAGCCGTCGCCGAGTTGGCGCAAAACTTCCGCTTCGACTGCGCGATATTGCTCCACCGTGAAAAAACCGCGGCCGATCCCGCTTTGGTTCGTGACGATAATGATTTTGTAACCATTGTCTTTAAGCCGACGCAACGCTTCCGGCGCGCCTTGAAAAACCTGCACTTGTTTCGGATCGGAACAGTAATCGGCGTCGTTCATAATCGTGCCGTCGCGATCGACGAAAACGGCGCGAGATTTCTTTGTGGGCGAAGATTCTTGCATAACGCGTCAACTGCGGCGCAGCGAAACGGTTCTTCGTGTAATCCAAGACTGGTTGAGAGGTCCTTCGCTTCGCTCAGGATGACACATCGTTGCGAAAGCTCGAGAAGAGTTCATCGCGCGTCACCGTAGCGGTGCCAAGTTTGCCGACCACAACGGCGCTACCGTGATTGGCGATTTCGGCTGCTTCGGTCGACGTGGCGTCGCAAGCGAGCGCGAGCATGAAAAGCGCGATGGCGGTGTCGCCCGCGCCGGAAACGTCAAAGACCTGGCGCGTTTTTGTCGGAATATGATGCGGCGGTTCGTTCTTTTGAAAAAGCATCATGCCGTGTTCGCCGAGCGTGATGAGAATATATTTCGTGTCCCATTTCTCGAGCAAGGTTGTGCCGGCGCGGACAAGATCGACATCTTTCTCTGGAGATTCGTCCGGATCGCGCCACGGAATGCCGGCAGCGAGAAAAGCTTCGGTGCGGTTCGGTTTCACAACGGTCATTCCGCGCCAGTCGATCAAATTTCGTGAGTTGGGATCCGCCGCGACAAGTTTTGCGGCCGCGCGCGTATCGTGTGCGATTTGCGAGACTAATTCAGCGGCGAGAAAACCTTTGCCGTAATCTTCGAAGATGATGGCGTCGATCTCGGACAGGTTTTTTTTAACCGCTGCGACGACTTTTGCAATTTGCCTGGACGAAGGACCGACGATCTGCTCGCGATCGACGCGGACGACTTGTTGATGGCGCGCGATGATGCGCGTTTTGACGATGGTGCGAAAGTTTTTGGCCTCGACCGAGTTCACGATGTCGATCTTTTGTTCGGCGAGAAGTCCTCGAAGCTGTTCGCCGCTGCGATCTTTCCCAATCATTCCGATGAGTGAGACGCGATCGACAAACTCGCGGAGATTACGAGCAACGTTGGCGGCGCCCCCCGGATAAAACGATTCGCCGGTGACTTCCACAACCGGCACCGGCGCCTCAGGCGAGATGCGGCCGACTTTTCCCCAAACGAATTCGTCGAGCATCAAATCGCCGATCACCAGTATTCGTTTGGCAGGCGCGCGGCCAAGAATCTGCTCGAGGCGGGTGAAATTCATGAGAAAAATGACGGATGATGCCGCCGAGATGAAAAATTGATGCGATTCAGAGGAGTCAAAATGTGGTGCGTGGCGATTTGTGCGGAACGGGGGTTCCGCTTAGAATCTCCCATTAATCCTGAATACGAAGACGAAATCAATAGTCGAAGCTCCCAATGATTCCTTTCGCTAGATACTTGAAGCTGGGTGCGGTCGCCGTGAGCGGCCTGACCCTTTGCGCCCACGGCGCCCAGGCCCCGCAGCGTATCGACGTAAAACAATTGTCGAAAAAAGTGGAAGACGTGGTGGTGCCGCTGCCGAACGAAGTCTTCGGCGCGCTGAACAAGCTCGGCTCGGTCAATTGGAAAGAATACGTGCGCAGCGACAAAGGAAGCAATTTTACGGAACGGCCGCGCATTGCGTTGTTGCTCGGCACGGTGATTGCCGATGGCTTCATCGCGGTGCAAGCGGAAGATGCGCCGGCGGTGAAGGAAATCGGTCAGCGCGTGCAGACGTTGGCCAGAGGAATCGGCGTCGAACGCTCGATCACGCAACACGCCAAAGCGATCACTGAGGCGGCGGACAAGCGAAAATGGGAGAACGTGCGGCAGGAACTCGACCGCACACAGAACAGTGTGCAGCAGGCGATGAACGAAGTGCACGATGAAAAATTGTCGCAACTGGTTAGCCTGGGTGGATGGCTGCGAGGCACGGAGGTTTTGACCGCCGTGGTGACAAAACATTTTTCCGCCGAAGGGGCTGAGTTGCTGCACCAGCCGGACCTGCTCGTTTATTTTCAAACGCGATTGCAAGCGATGCCCGAGTTCAACCTGGCGATCATCCGCGAAATTCAAGGCGCCCTCGTCGAAGTAAAGCCTTTGATCAACGTGGGCAGCGCGCACATCTCGCCCGAATCGGTAAAAAAAATCAATGAGATCACGACGCGCCTCGACTACGGCATCGTGACCAGGGAGTAGGGGCCTTAATGCGTGCGTTCGTGAAAGTTCTCTTCCGTGGAAGTTCATCCCTCGCGGCCCTGCTCGCGCTGCGACTGACAGTTTTCGCATCAGTCGATGACGCGCAATCATTCGCTCTCCAGGCTGCGGAACCGTACATCAAAGAGGGGTTCCAGGTGCGCGAAGATTATTGGGGCGGCGATCTGGGCTCGGGAGAAAAAAAGGCGGTGCGGCAACAATTATTCAAGGGCAACGAATATTGGTTCTGGATGGGCACGGAAATCGAGCGGGCGAGGATTTCGGTGCACATTTACGACTCCGAGGGAAAGCTCGCGGAGGAGCCGGACGGATGGGAGAAGGGTCACTTCGCCGCGGTGCACATCATTCCCAAAAGCACCGGCAGCTATTTTATCATCGTGAGCATCGAGGAGTCGCCGGAAGAGCGCACGCACTGGGCGCTGGTTTATGGGTTCCGCTAAGTGACGAACGTCATTGTCGATCTTTGCGGTTGTCGATCTTGGATACGAAGTGGCACGGGCTTCCAGCCCGTGTCTCATCGGCAGGATGCCGATGCCACCCTAACTTTGCGGCGAAATGATTGAGACGCGCACGTTGCAATTTGAGAGCGCCCGCGCCTTGCAGTCGCTCTACGCAAATGACCTCAAGCTTTTAAAAAATCTCGAGGATTCTCTCGGCGTAAAGGTGACGACGCGCGAAGGCTGGGTGAAACTGGAGGGTGAACCGGACAAGATCGACAAGGCGCAGCACGTCTTCGATCAACTCGAACAAGTCCGACAAAAAGGTGTGCCGATACAGAAACACGAATTCAATTACGCTTTGAACTCGGTGAACGAAGCGCGCGAAGATAATCTCGGTGAAGTTGTAGCGACAAAGATCATCACTTCGCCGCGCAAACCGCCAATTGTGGCGCGCACCGCCGGCCAGCGTAATTATGTCGATGCCATCCAGAAGGACGACGTCGTTTTTGGAATTGGACCGGCTGGCACCGGCAAGACTTATCTGGCCGTGGCGATGGCCGTGGCCGCATTAAAGAAAGAACAAGTTGCGCGGATCGTTTTAACGAGACCGGCGGTGGAAGCGGGCGAAGCACTGGGATTTTTGCCGGGGGATTTGCGGGAAAAAATTACGCCATATCTTCGCCCGCTTTATGACGCGTTGCACGATATGCTCGAGCCGGAAGAGATTGAGCGCTCGGTGGCGCGGCAAACCATCGAAGTCGCTCCGCTCGCGTATATGCGCGGCCGCACCTTGAGCAACGCGTTTGTGATTCTCGATGAAGCGCAGAACACGACGACCGAGCAAATGTTCATGCTTTTGACGCGGATAGGCCCAAACTCCAAATGCGTCGTCACCGGCGACGTGACGCAAATTGATCTGCCGGCGAACAAACGTTCCGGTGTTCTCGAGGCGCTGCAGGCGCTGAAAAATGTTCCCGGGATCGCGACCGTTTATTTCACCGAGCGCGATGTCGTTCGCCACGAACTCGTGCGCGCCATCATCAATGCCTACCAGCAGCATCGCGCGCCGCTGAACTCGTAGCGTAAATAAAATCTACCATGTTCGATTTCTTGCGACACAACCGGCTGGTGAGACGCGGCCTCGCCTCGCGAAAGACGCGCCGGCGCCGCACGCGCAACGAACTGCTGCAAAACCTTGAGTGCGCTTCTTACGTCAAAGTATTGATCTTTGCCGGTTTCGTGGCCGGACTGGCCTTCCTCATCTTTAGCGGACAACAGCCGGAACCGACGAAGAATTTCGTCATCGCGCTGTTGTTTCTGGCCATTGCGATGACGCAACTCTGGATCAATCAGCCAAAAACATTTTCGCAAAACTCGTGCGTTTTGCTCGTTTTCGGAACGATCCTGGTACAGCTGGCGGTGACCAAACTCTTACTCGTGCTTTGCAACGGCAGCACGTTTCGATTCCTGAAGCCGGAGATGGGTGGGCTCATCGCGCCCTACGCGTTCGCGCCGCTTGTGCTTAGCGTTTTGCTTGGCCGCAACCATGGTCTTTATGCCGCCGTTTCCGTCAGTCTTTGGAGCAGCGTGTTATTTGGAAAAATCGATGCGCCGCTTCTCGTGACCAGTCTGATTAGCGGATTCACTGCTGTGTATCTCACGCTCCAGGTCCGGCGGCGCAGCAAACTGATCCGCGCCGGCGTCGGTGTCGGACTCGCCATCTGGTTATTGTCGCTCACTTTCGGCCTGATCGGGCCGATCAGTTTGTTTTCACCGATGGCTAATGATTGGGGAATGATCGGCCTCCAGAGCGCGCTCGCGGTGGGAAATGGAATTGTGACGGCAACCGTGGTTGGCGGCGCGCTGCCAATTCTCGAGCATCTCTTTCAAATCACTACCGATATCTCCTGGCTGGAGGCCTCCGATCTTAATCATCCGTTGCTGCGTCGCATGACGATCGAGGCGCCGGGCACTTACCATCACAGCTTGGTCGTGGCGAATCTTGCCGAGGCCGCCGCGGAAGCCATCGGCGCGAACGCGACGCTTTGCCGGGTCTGCTCCTATTTCCACGACGTCGGGAAATTGGTGAAGCCGGAATACTTCACCGAAAACATGAACTTCGAGCGCAACCCGCACGACGATCTTGCCCCAACCATGAGCGCCTTGATCATCATCGCTCACGTGAAGGAAGGCGTTGATCTCGCGCTCAAATACAAACTCAATCAGCGCATCATCGACATCATCCAGGAACATCACGGCACCTCATTCGTTTACTACTTCTATCAGCGCGCGCTCCAGCAGCAGGAAGACGCGCGCGCGGGCGGAAAGATCATGAACATCCGCGAGGAAGACATCCCCGAAGTGCAGGAAGAAAGTTTTCGTTACGGCGGTCCAAAACCGCAGACGAAAGAGAGTGCGATCGTTAGTCTGGCGGACATTGTCGAAAGCGCATCGCGCAGTTTAGAGAAACCGACGCCGCAAAAAATCGAACAACTCGTGAACGAGCTCATCGAAGAGCGGATCGCGGATCGACAATTGGACGAGTGCGATCTCACCCTCGGCGAGATAAAAATTATCGCCGACCGGTTTGGATTCACGCTCATGACCATGCTGCACAGCCGAATCGCCTATCCGAAGCAGGAAACAAAATTCACGGTGACCCGCGATGAAAGTTTGCCCGACGTGATGGCGGCAACGAAAAGGCCGGCGTCCGCTCCGCCGGTCTCAGCTGCCTAAGCCGGTAGGGCGAGAATGGAGCGAGCCGGGAGACCGCGACATGGACGGAAGCCTAAAAGGTGGGTGAGCGGGAGCGAACGAATCACTCTGTCGAGCCGACGAATCTTGGAAATGCACGTTCACGGCCACAAAAGTGAGGCGCTTCAACGCCTGCGCGATTGGCGCGCGGAAACCGCGATTATTCTCGGCTCGGGTCTAAGCGGCATCGTTCCAAGCGCGCCGGCGGACACACGACAACCGGAAGCATCTAATTTCATGCATCGTAAGCCGCTTACGATGCATGCGGAGTTGCCTGAAATCCCTTACAGCGAGTTTGGCGAGATTCCGCAACCTTCGGTGCCGGGACACGCAAGTCGTTTTGTCCTGGGCGAAATTTCCGAGAAGCATGTGATTTTTGCGCAAGGCCGCGTCCATCTTTACGAAGGATTTTCGGCGCGCGATGTAACGGCTGTTGTTCGACTCCTCGCGGAAGCCGGAATCAAACAACTCATCCTCACGAATGCGGCAGGTTCGGCCAACCCGAAATTTGCGCCTGGCTCGTGGATGATGATCACCGACCACATTAATCTCACCGGAACGACGCCACTGCTCGGCGCGCCGCAATTTGTCGATCTTAGCGAAGCGTATTCGCCAAATTTAAGGAAACGATTCGCCGAGGCCGCGCGCAAGATCGACATGTTATTGCACGAAGGCGTTTACGCAGGTTTGCTCGGCCCGCAGTACGAAACGCCCGCCGAAGTGCGCATGCTGCAAAAAATCGGCGCTGACGCCATCGGCATGTCCACCGTGCTCGAAGTCATCCAGGCCCGCGCACTCGGCCTGGAAGTCGCTGGCTTCTCTTGCCTAACAAATCTCGCCGCAGGAATTTCGCCCGCAAAACTCAGCCACGAAGAAGTGCTCGCGACCGGAAAAAGAGCGGCGACGGAATTCGCGCGACTTCTACAAGCGGGACTGTCCGCCTAACGAGACACAAGATCAGCCGCGGCTTGGGGAGGCGCAAGTCGCAGCAAGTTGGGTGTTGGAAACTAAGATCGACATGAAAACATAACGCCGGGAAGCCGTCGGCTGCATCGCTTGGTTAGATGTTTTGGCGCCGCGTATATAGAAGACGTCTCACACGACGAACCAAGCAAGCTGATACCAGGGAAATCGCAAAACTCTGTGCGGCTAGCATAGGAATGATCAGAAAACTCCATGCGTGATACTCCGCCAACTTGCTGCCGCTGAGGATTGGAGGCGTATAGTAAATCACAGGCGCGGCAATGACCTGAAGAAAAATTAGGCTGGTTACTAGCCACCGGAACCGTCTGAATAGTAGCCCGCAAACAATGCCTGCTGCGAGACTCGTCCCGATGAGCGCGGCCCATTCTAAAAAGCTCGTTGGCATACATCTAACGAGTATTCGGCCCAATTATTGCGCCTTTAAAGGCGTATTTTTGGGCCCTAATCCTGGATTTGGGCGAAAATTCTGCGGTCGTAATTCGGGCGGACGTGCGCGCGGTTCGCGATCTTTCGCATTGGCGGTACTCGGCACCGTGACAAACGGTCCGCCTTCCATTGGCGTGACTTTTGTAAAGGCGACATCGGGCATTTCGCTCGGCAATCCTTCGAGCGGAAATTCCTTTCGCAACGGAAAGAACGGATAGCCGTCCCACATCAAGATGCGACGCAGATCGGGATGGCCGTTAAATTTGATTCCCATCATGTCGTAAATCTCGCGCTCGTGCCAATTCGCCGTCGGCCAAATGTCGGAAACGGTATCGACCGCGCCGTCATCTTCCGACACGCGCAACTTCAACCGCAAATGGACCGCGAGCGTCATCGAATAGAGCTCGTAAACGATCTCGAAACGCGGTTCCTCGCCGAAATTGTCGATGCTGGTGATGTCGATCAAATAATCGAAGGAGAGGTCATCGCGACAGAATTTTGCGATCTCACGCAGGTCACTCGGTGAAATCGTGTAAGTCGTTTCGCCGCGAAACTCGGTCTTGTCCTGGATTTTCGCGCCAAGTAATTTCCCGAGTGACACGAGCAGTTCTGGGCCGGTCATAACGTCAGTAACATAGCCATCCTGGCTGTCTGGACAACGGGCTTCCCTCCCAGTGATTCCGGACTTTGCGCTGGATTGAACAGGCAAGATGCCTGTTTGACGGGACAGGCTGGAAGCCTGTGTTACGCGACGGCTTCAGTGAGTTTCTTTGTCAGCTCGGGCTTTTGTGCGGCGAATGATTTCTCCCGCGAAATTTTCTCCTGCAACTTCATCAGGCCGGCCAGCAATGCTTCGGGGCGCGGCGGGCAACCGGAAATGTAAACATCGACCGGCAACAGTTGATCGATCCCTTGCAGGACGGCGTAGGAGCGGTACATGCCGCCGGTGGAAGCGCATGCGCCCATGGCGATGACCCATTTCGGCTCGGGCATTTGCTCATAAATTCTTTTTACGGCCAGCGCCATTTTGTAAGTGACCGTGCCCGCTACAATCATTACATCGCATTGCCGCGGTGAAAACCGCATGACCTCGGCGCCGAAGCGCGCGATGTCGAACCGCGACGCGGCCGTTGCCATCAACTCAATCGCGCAACAAGCGAGCCCCATCGGCATCGGCCACAGCGAGTTTTTTCGCACCCAATTCAAGGCCGCGTCGAAGCGCGTGAAAATCACGTTGCCTTCGATTTTAGAATCGTAAGCCGAAGCGCGCGTTTCCGGCATGGCGAACAGTAAGAGAGCCCACCTTCCCTGCAAGGGAAACCAGCCACAGATAAACACGGATGAAACACAGATGAGGGAAGCGCTCGGAACCGAAATCAATCTGTGTAAATCCGTGTCCATCTGTGGTTAAGTTCGTAATCATTGCTAAAGAAGATACTGTCATGAGCCAATTGAGCCACACGCATCTCGATCAACTCGAGAACCAAAGCATTTTTATTTTTCGCGAGGCGTATCACGCCTTCAAGAACATCGCTATGCCATGGTCGATGGGGAAGGATTCCAACGTTCTCATCTGGCTGGCGCGCAAATCTTTTTTTGGGAAAGTGCCGTTCCCCGTTCTGCACATCGATACGACCTATGAGTTTCCCGAGATGCTGGAGTTTCGCGACTGGGCGACGAAGCATTACAACCTCAATCTGATCGTTAAAATCAACACCGAAGCGCGCGAGCGCGGAATCGGTTACGAGACGCACGATCCTGTGACGGTGACACACGAATTAAAAACCGTCGCGCTGCAGCAGGTTCTTGCCGAGTACAAATGGGACGCGCTCATCACAGGAATTCGTCGCGACGAAGATCCCACCCGCGCAAAGGAGAGATACTTTTCGGCGCGCAATGCGCAGTTCGAATGGGACTACAAGGATCAACCGCCGGAATTCTGGGAACAATTCGTGACCGCGGCGGCGAAAGGCGAGCACGTGCGCGTGCAGCCGTTGCTCGATTGGACCGAGGTCGACATCTGGCGCTACATCCAGCGCGAAAACATTCCGATCCCGCAAATGTATTTCGCGCGCAACGGAAAACGATTTCGTTCGTTAGGCTGCAGCCCGATCACTCAGCCGATCAATAGCACGGCATCGACAATCGACGAAATCATCGCCGAATTGGAAAGCACGCGCACGACCGAGCGCGCCGGCCGCGCGCAAGACCATCACGAACGAAATGCGATGCAGAAGCTAAGAGCGAAAGGCTTCTTGTAATTGCGGATTGCGGAGTACGGATTGCGGATTAAACGAAAATGACAACGGCCGAGCTTATGCGACGCACATTTAAATTCGCTGTACGGGTTGTGCGTGCAGTCGAAGCTTTGCCAAAAAATGATCTTTCGAGAGCGCTAGGCCGGCAGCTATTGCGCGCGGGCACTTCGGTCGGCGCTAACTACCGCGCAGCCACACGCGCACGATCACGCGCTGACTTTGTAGCCAAACTTGGCATCGTCGAAGAAGAGTGCGACGAAGTCATTTACTGGATTGAAATGATTGTTGCGCTGAAACTCGTCGATGAAGCGCGCATGGCCAATCTGCGGGCAGAGGCGAATGAATTGCTTGCGATCATCGTCGCTTCGATCAAAACAGCACGTCGCGGCGCTCGCGCATGAATCGATGAAGCAACCGGAAAATCCGCAATCCGAACTCCGCGATCCTAAACTGAAGGTCGTTTTCGTCGGTCACGTCGATCACGGCAAGTCCACGCTCATCGGGCGCATTCTGCACGACACGGATTCGTTGCCGGAAGGAAAGATCGACATGGTGAAGAAGGCGTGCGCGGCGGAAGGGATGGAATTTGAGTTTGCTTTCGTGCTCGACGCCCTGCTCGAGGAGCAAAAGCAGAACGTCACGATCGACACGACGCAGATCCCGTTTCGAACGGCACGACGCAACTACGTCATCATCGATGCACCCGGTCACAAAGAATTCCTGAAGAACATGATCACGGGCGCGTCGCGGGCCGATGCCGCGATTTTGGTAATCGCAGCGAATGAAGGCGTGCGCGAACAGAGCCGGCGGCACGCATACTTGCTGAGTCTTCTAGGGATCAAGCAATTGATCGTGGTAATCAACAAAATGGATCTCGCCGAATTTTCGGAGAAAAGATTTTTGGAAGTCGAGAGCGAATACCGAAAGTTTCTTGTCGATCTTTCATTGGAAGCGCGCGCGTTCATTCCGGCGGCGGCCAGACAAGGCGAGAACGTTGCGAGTCGAAGCGAAAAGATGGCTTGGTATCGCGGCCCAACGGTTCTGGAAGCGTTCGATTTGTTAGAACCGCAAAAAGCGGATGTCGATCTTCCGCTGCGCTTTTGCGTGCAAGACGTTTATCGCTTCGATGAACGCCGCATCGTGGCCGGCCGGATCGAGACTGGAACGTTAAGGGTGGGGGACGAGCTCGTCTTTTCGCCGGCGAATAAATCGTCCGTTGTTGCAAGCATCGAGCGATGGAACGCGCCGCCGGATGGTGCAGCCGTGGCCGGGGATTCGATCGGAATCACATTGAGTGAGCAAATCTTTATCGAGCGCGGTTATGTCGCGTCGCACGAAACGGACACTCCGATCGAGACAAATCGTTTTCATGCCGACCTTTTCTGGATCGTGCGCGAGCCGTTGCGCGTCGGTCGTCCTTATAATCTGCGGCTGGCGACTCAGGAGGTGAAATGCCAGATCGTATCGATCGAGCAGGTGATGAATTCGTCGACGTTGGAAACGAAGATCGACAAGCGCGAACAGTTGGAGCGAAACGAAGTAGGCCGGCTCACGATTGAAACACGCGGACCGCTTGTGATCGACAATCATGATCGCATCCCGAATCTCGGCCGGTTTGTCATCGTGGACGACGATGAAATCTACGGCGGCGGCACGATTTTCGGCGGGGTTTATACCGATCGCAGTGTCGCAAAGAGCCAAAACATTTTTTGGAGCGAGGGAAAAATTACGGCCCGCGAGCGTGCGCTGCGCAGTGGACATCGCGGCGCGGTGGTTTGGTTCACCGGTCTATCCGGCGCTGGAAAATCGACAATCGCGCAAGCGCTGGAGCGTGAGCTGTTCAATCGCGCCATGCAGACATACGTGCTCGACGGCGACAACGTCCGCCATGGTCTGAATGCAAATCTCGGGTTTGCGCCCGAAGATCGAGTGGAGAACATCCGCCGGGTAAGTGAAGTCGCCAAACTAATGGCGGACGCCGGGGCGGTCGTGATCACGGCATTCATCTCGCCTTATCGAATGGATCGGCGCCGCGCGCGCGAGATCGCGCTCGAAGGCAACGCCGAATTTATCGAGGTATTTGTCGATGCACCGCTGGACGTTTGCGAAACGCGCGATCCGAAAAATCTCTACAAAAAGGCGCGTGCCGGCGAGATCCGTGATTTCACGGGGATTGATGCGCCTTACGAAGCGCCGGAGGATGCGGAAATCGTCGTGCACACGGACCGACAAAGCGTGGATGAATCCGTGGCGACGATTCTCGAACAGTTGTTGCCGCGTTTGAAAGCGGATGAGCCGAATGAATAATGCGAGACAGCGGCTGCGCCGTTCAGGCGACGCGTGTCGCGAGCCGACCGTCCTCAAGATGCTCGCCGAAATTCACATGACTCGTGCTGATGACGTCGTGGACGGTTTTGCCGAGCTCAGAGGCTTCGTAAGGTTTGGCGATCACGCCGCGGAAGCCGAAGTCGTGGTAGCGACTCATGGTGGCATCGGTCGCGTAACCGCTGGAAACGATCGCGTTCACGGTCGGATCGATCTCGATTAATTTTTTCAAAGCCTCTTTTCCGCCCATGCCGCCGGGGAGAGTAAGATCGAGAATCACCGCGTCGAAACGTTCTCCGGCTGCAAATTTCTCGCGATAAAGATTGACGCCTTGCAACGCAGTTTCGGCCTGCATCACTTGGTAACCGAGATGCGTGAGGGTGAAATGGACGAGCATTCGAATGGCTTCCTCGTCATCAACCACAAGCACTCGGCCGGTTCCGGTAATTGCTTGAGTGATGGTTCCCGGCGATTCGACCGGCATTTCCTGCTCGAGGGCGGCGGGCAGATAGAGTGTGAAAATGGAACCAAAGTGCACCTCGGACTCGACGGTGACGAGGCCGTTATGGTTTTTGATAATGGAGTAGGCGGTGGCCAGGCCAAGACCGTTACCTTTGGGTTTTGTGGTAAAATAGGGGTCGAAGATACGTTTGAGATATTCGTCCGGTATGCCAACGCCTTCATCGCGGATGCGGATCCGAATGTGGTCGCCGGGCGGCAGATCGGGAACGACAGGAGTGGTCGTCGCGCAGTAACGAAAGTTTTCGCAGCTGACATGCAATGTCCCACCGTTCGGCATCGCCTGGTCGGCATTGACCACAAGATTCGCGATGACCTGACTGATCTGGCCGGGATCGATCTCCGCGGGCCAGAGGTCAGCG
>DMCG01000145.1 GCA_003445855.1 Spartobacteria bacterium
AGGTCGTTTTTGGCAACATCGATAAGAGTTTTTCTAAGCAGGTCTTCGACGGCCGGCTTCTCCACCGCGCCACTGTAAGCGTCTTTCGTCCGTAAGACGGCCTTATTGCCGAGGGTGTGGACCAGGATCTCCTGGTAGGCAGCCTGGTCTCCGGCCATATCGGAATCCAAAAGCGCTGCCACCTTCAGTTTGTGCGCATGAAGGATGGTGGCCCAGTAAACAATCTTGCCAGTGCCGCTTGCTGGCACGAGCGCGATTTTCTCATTAAGATCGACAACGTTCGCGTCGCGGAGCAGCTGCGAGACGGCATCGACATACCAATAGTCAGTCAGGCTTTCGAGAACGAGATTTCGGTGCTCCGTGAACAGGCTTTGTGCCAGATCGTAGCCGAGCGCTTCCTGAAGAGGCAGGAGCGCCGCCGGATCTTGCGCCGTGACGTTCGTGCGGACTTTTGTGCCGATCTGCCGATCGGTCATCTCGACGACGCGGACGAGATCAAGTTCATCAGGTCCAACCAGAAACGGCGAATGAGTTGTGTAAAGTGTCTGGTTGGATTCCGCCAGACGCGAGATCGTCGTCCGAAAATCGCGCTGCTTCAAACCGTGAAGGCTCAGACCCGGCTCATCGAGCAGGAGAACGGCATTCTTATGCCTGTCCGCCGCTTCCGCGAAAAACACAACAAAGAACGAAACCAACCATTGAAAACCTTCTGAGCGCTGATCCAGCTCTATTTCGACACCGAGGTCGTCTTCGACTACAACTTTCAAATATTGACCATCGGCAACGATGCGTAATCGGTCGGCTTCTGCCCAAACGTGACGAAGTTCCTCCGTGAGACGAACACTCGCGGCGTTGAGCTGGTAAGATCTGCGGTCGAGCTGGTCGCGATATTTTTGCAGCGCTTCGCTGTTCCCGGGCTCCGGCTCAGCGGCCCTGCCTAGATTCGAAAGCTCGCGCGCACTGAAACCGAGAAGCCGGAGCAGGCACTGATTACCGTAGTCATAGTATTCATCGTCGACCAGATTCTTTTCCACTCGTTGGGCGAGATGCTCCAGATGGATAAGGGGCCGGACCCGGAAATAATCCCGGAAGCGAACGAATAGGGGCAGCCGCTGATGCAAAGTCTGGAGTGCGCTGTACCGCAGCTCGTCCGCGCCAACTGCAGCGATAAGGTGGTCGTACCTTTTTTCTTCGGTCTCGTTGCCTTCCTCGATATAAGGGAAAATCTTTTCGAGCGACGCTTTCAACTCCGTCGCGCGATTGCCTTTTATCTCATCTGCATCTGCCCAGTCCCGAGTCAAAGCTGAGAGTGGCGCGCTCGGAGCCATTGACGCGAGAACTCCTTCGGAAGGAGACGGAACGCGGGAATCGATGTGAGCGCACAATTTTGCGAGGTCCTTTTTGATATTGCCGTAGATGGTACGGTAAGCGCCTCCGCTCAGAGCATGCCAGGAACTGTTATCGGGTCTCCGACCGTACACGTAATCGCAATCGCGAAACTCCGGTGGGATCACTTCCTTGTCCTCCGGCTCGAGAGCAAAGCGCGCTTCGACTATGGTTGTATCTTCGAGGCGGACCTTGCCGCTGATGATGTCGTTGAACTCGGAACGCGGGTAGTCACGCAGCGCGTCGAAATTGCGGACTTCCCAAGGCGGATTGATTTTTTGAAGGGCCTCCAGCAGTGCTGTCTTACCAGCCTCGTTTGGTCCCACCAAAATCGTCTTGGCCTCTTCGACGTCAAACCAGCCACTATCGCGAATGCTCCGGTACTTTTTAACCCGTGCTTTCTGTAAGCGCATTGATTTACTTCCGTCTCGTGGAGTTCTAAAGGGACCGCGCTTGGCAACGAGACAAGCGTCTATCCCTTTTGCAGCTCAGCCAGCGCTTTCAACACCTGCTCGCTGTGTTCAGTGGGTTTAACGCCCGTGAACACCTTTGCGATTTCGCCTTTCGGATTGACGATAAAGGTATTGCGCGCGGCGAGCTTTTCTCCGTTGTATTCCATTGTCGATCCGTATTGCGCGGATACTTTCGCGTCGGGATCGGCCAGCAGCTTGAAATTCAATCCTTCCTTTGCGCAAAAATTCTTGTGCGACTCTGCCGTATCTACGCTCACGCCGAGGACGACTGCGTTCAACGGCTCGAATTTCGCGAGATCGCGCTGAAAATTTTTCGCCTCCATCGTGCAACCGCTCGTGAAATCTTTTGGGTAAAAATAAAGCACCACCCATTTACCGCGATAATCTTTCAGGCTCACCTGGCTGCCGTCGCCGGTCGTGAGCTTGAAATCAGGCGCCGTCGTGCCGGCCGCCGGTTGTGTCTGAGTTGCGGTTGCTCCCATCGCAGCGCAGGCAAACATGCCGCAAATACCGACTGTCGCTAAAAATAGTTTGTTCATTTTGTTCCTCCCGATCTTCTGATCAACGTATCAGTAATCAATCGCGACAGAAAGAACTAAAATGGCGGCGCAAATCCGGACAATCGGGCACTCGACGCGCAAGATCGACATCTTCATTTCGCTGCTCGAGGCAAATCGGATCAAGTTGGTTGTCGATGTTCGGAAGCTGCCAGGGTCGAAGCGTTATCCGCAGTTCAACAAAGATGCGCTGGCAGCGTCATTGGATGAACGCGGTATTGCCTACGAACATTTTCCGGAACTGGGCGGACGCCGAAAACCGAAACCGGATTCACGCAACACCGCGTGGCGCAACGCTTCATTCCGCGGTTACGCCGATTATATGGAGACGGGAGAATTTCGAAACGCTGCCGAGCGACTTGTCGATCTAGCGAACGGAGCTGGGCCGACCGCAATCATGTGCGCGGAAGCGGTCTGGTGGAGCTGTCATCGCGCACTCATTGCCGATTATTTGAAGGCGCGCGGCGTCGAGGTGACGCACATTATCGAT
>DMCG01000099.1:0-4019 GCA_003445855.1 Spartobacteria bacterium
TGCCAGCGTTCGCGTTTCAGAATTGTATCGAGCACAGTGCGCGGGCCGAGCTGCGGCACCATTGTTTGCAAAGCGCGCGCGTGCGCTTTTTCTTCCAGCGCGCTTTCGCGCAAGAAATCTTTTACGTCGTGTTCGTCGGCCAGAGCGCGGTCGCGTTGATCGCGAAACTCCGCTTCGTGCTTTTCCTCGGCCGCTTCCATTCTGCGAATCGCTATGTCAGTCCCGAGCGCGCGGTTTAACCATCGCTTCAAGCGCCGGCCAATCGTATCCGGCAACTGCGGAAACGGCGCGCCAAGATCGACAAGTTTCTTTGCCCAGCGCTGCGCATGACGTTCCTCCGCTTCGGCCATGCGCAACAAAATTGCTTTGCGCTTCTCATCCGTCTCGCGCCCGGCGAGCTCGTGGTAAACCTGCGCCGTCTCCACCTCGGCCCGCCAATTGCGTTCGACGACCGCGATTGTTTCTTGTCGATCTTGCGACTTCTCGATCTTCATCTCGCGCAGTCTGCTCTGGCAATTGCCGCTGTAATCGGCGGCGCCGCTTTCAATTTAATTTGTTGCACGGTAATGACCAACGCCACTGAGCCGATGATTAAACTCGCGGCCAGCAAAGTGCGCATGGTTAACGTTTCTCCGGCAAAGGCGGCGCCGAGCAACACCGCCACGATGGGATTCACATACGCATACGTGGCGACTTTTGCCGGATCGCAATGTCGCAACAGCCAAATGTAAGCGGTGAATCCCACGATTGCGCCAATGATAACCAGATACGCGAAGGCGCCGATCGATAAGATCGACATCGCGTTCGGATGAAAGTGACGCGGCTCGCCGATAACAACGCCGGCCAGAACCAAAAGCAATCCGCCGCAGAGCATTTGTTGCGCGGCGGCGAGAAACGGCGAGGACACGCTCTTGGCTGTGCGCGAGTAAAGCGATCCCGCCGACCAGATGAAGGAAGAAAAAAGTAAGATCGACATTCCAATTGCCGGATGGCTGCCGCTGTTTGCCGGAAATCTCAACGCCGGTCCGAGTAAAAGTGCAACGCCAAAAAAACCGCCGGCCAACCCGAGCCAGACGATCGGCGTGGGCCGCGGCGCCATGCCGGCCAGCCATCCCAGCAAAACAATGTAAATCGGGACCGTCGTGACGATCAAACTCGCCAAGCCGGAATCGATGTATTTCTCGGAGACGGTCACGCCGCCATTTCCACCGAGAAGCAAACACGCTCCGACGATGAGCGATGTTCGCCAGTCCGCCCATGTCGATCTACGCGCGCCTTGACTCCACGCGACCGCATACATGATCAAACCCGCGAGAAAAAATCGTGTCCCGGCCATCAAGAACGGCGGAATCGTTTCAATCGCGAAACGGATGCCAAGATAAGTCGAGCCCCAAATGAGATAAAGCGCGGCGAAAGCCGTGATCATCAAAACTTTTTTGGGCGCAGCCATCTTCGACTCTTCCTCAACTCTCCCACAGCTCAAGCTCGGTATTTCTTGACTCGCCAAAATTCGGTCAGAAATTCTCGCCAGTTCTTTGTTTCGCTTAATGGATCGGCCAGTTGTCGATCTAACGGGGGAACCAATTTCTGTTCCGCGAAGGCGGAAGAGATCGGGGCGCACGATGCGCGGCATCGAGAGCATTTAGTGGCTCCAGCCCGACAGCTAACCTCGTCAGCATCATTAAAGGGCAAAAGGATGTCGTGGGAACCGACTCCAGCAGAAGTGAGGCGCCTCGTCGCGCGAGTGAAGTCTCGTTTGAGTCGAATTAATTGATACCAACCAACATTAAGCGTCCGCGCAACGTCAACACGCCGCGCGCCGCCGCCATTCTTTACGGCGACTGGGGCACGAGCAAAGCCTACGTCATCGGTCTCGCCTTCGCCGTCGCCGGCTATGCCTCCTTCTGGCTCATCGCCCTCATGTGCGTGCTCACCGCGCTCGTCGGCATCAACTACATGATCATCTGCCGCCTTTACCCGGACGGCGGCGGCGTTTACGCGAGCGTGCGACATCGCTCCGAAGTCATCTCCATCGTCGGCGCCTTTCTGCTTATCGCCGACTATTTGGTAACCGCGGCCATCAGCGCGCTTTCCGCCTTTCAATACCTCGGTGTGCCGCATCCTGAAAAATTCGCCGCCGCCGCCATCCTTATCATCGGATTGCTCAACCTGCTCGGACCGAAACACACCGGCGGTCTCGCCTTTTTGATTTCGGTGCCAACTCTGATCGTCGTCGTCGTGCTCGGACTTTTCAGTCTGCCGCACATGCACGAAGCGATCGGCCATCTGCAACCGTTGCGCGGCGGCTTCTGGCACAACTGGGCGGGCTTCGTTGGAATCGTGCTCGCGCTTTCCGGTGTCGAAGCCATTGCCAACGCGACCGGTGTGATGCGACTCGATCCCGGGAGCACCGACGCGCAACCATCCGTGCGCAAGACTTCCACGCCCGCAATTTTGTGGGTCATGATCGAAGTTTGCATTTTCACCGCGCTGCTCGGTCTCGCCATGCACGCGCTTGGCGGATTGCAGATCGCTAATGGCGACGTCAACGCGCCGCATGCCGAAGGCGTGCGCGATTACATGCTGCGTTATATGGGAGAGGTTTTCGTCGGGGGCGCGCTCGGACTGGGGCTCGGTCACGCCTTCGGAATTATTGTAAGCATCGTCTTCGGTCTGCTTCTGCTTTCCGCTGTCAACACCGCGATCGTGGATTTGATTACGATTCAATTTCTCATGGCGCGCGATCGCGAGCTTCCGCCCATTTTCCAGCGGCTTAACACATGGGGCGTGCCGAGTTACGGGATGGCGCTCGCCACGATCGTTCCGATGTTGCTCGTCCTAATGGTCAAAGACATGGCCGGCCTCGCCGATCTCTACGCGGTCGGCGTCGTCGGCGCGATCGCCACCAACCTCGGCGCCACGGCGACCGACCGAAAACTGTCGATCAAAACCTGGGAGCGCACGCTCATGTTCGCCACCTTCATTGTCATGGCTGCGATCGAAATGTCGTTGCTCATCGACAAACCAAACGCGCGCTATTTCGCCGTCACCGTTCTGGCCGCTGGATTAATTCTGCGCGGCCTCGTGCAGGAACGCCGGATGAAAAAAGAGGCGAAGCCTCCGCTCGTTGCCGAAAAATTACCTGTCGACACCGATGCCGTTGTGGCAATTGCGCCAGCAGTTCCGAAAGAACCTGTGATCGCCACCGCCGCACCGCCCTCGGTCTCGGTAAGCGGCGAAGCAATTTTGTGCGCAATCCGCGGCACCGGTCGCACTCTCGACTTCGCCCTGAAGGAAGCGCGCGAGACCGGCCGACGTCTTTATTTATTGTTCGTGCGCGAACAACCGTTCATGACCGAGCAGGACAGCAAACGCAAATGGCAGGAAGACGCGGAAGCCAGCGAAATCTTTAGCGCAGCCAAACAACAAGCCGTCGATGTCACTCCCTTATTCTGTTATGCCGTCAGTCCCTCCGCCGCGGAAACAATTGTCGATGTTGCCGCCACCCTCGGCGCATCGCGGCTCATTCTCGGCGCACCAAAACGCAACGCGCTGCTCAACCTCCTTCGAGGCAATGTGATTCGAGAAGTATCAAACTCACTTCCGGAAGAAATCGATCTGCTTGTTTACGCGTAAAGTAAACTCCAGCGAGAATTAGCTTAGCCATCGACCTTGACTCTCCGTTGCGGGCGCTCTCAGCGACAGGGTATTTCTGTAATTACCAGCTCTTGAAACCGCTTACTCTCGCACCACTAAAAAGTGATGATGACGTCGATGCTGGCTGTGAATTGGTTGCAATCGCTGGAATCGTTGAAAGGGCGCGTGCCATTCAGCGCCCGATCGAAACGCAGTTCAGGGCGAATTACCAAACTGGCTGCGGGTTTCGGCACTGGCGGTTTAATGTTCAATCCTAAAGTCACTGCTCCGTACGTGGTCCTGCCACCGCCAACCGTGCGTGGATCCAAAGTGACCGAACCGCCGCGCAAGAGGTCGGCGGCGTCGTCATTTTCCGCGAAAGA
>DMCG01000099.1:4365-4938 GCA_003445855.1 Spartobacteria bacterium
TATTGCGCAACGCCGTAGCCGGTCGCGTCCGCTGCTTCATCGTAGATGTAATTCAGATCCGTGATCGCAATGAAATTCTTCGTTGGCTTCGCGGTGATCGTGATGTCGTTGAGATAACGGTTATGTCGATTGTCGTTCACTGTTTCCGGACCGATGTGCGTGGTGGCGAGCGCGGTCAATTTTCCATCCAGAAGATTGAGTCCGACGCCGCCGTGGAACGCGGGACTATCGTTGTTGTCGTCGACGCTCGTGTTCACACCCCGCGTAATTCCAGCGTAAAGATCGAGCAACTTGCTTGCATGAAAGGTCGCCAGCGCGCCGGTGTGATTAAACGGAATTCCAAAATTAAAAATGTAGGTGTGCGAGTAAAAAAAGTTTGCTCGTGGGTCGATGGTCTCCGCTCCTTCCAAGGTGACGAACTTGCCCAGTTTCAAATCGAGTCCCCCCTCGGTGATGACTGGGAAGTGCAAGTTCAGATAAGCTTCGACCAGATCGGGCTGAAGAGTTTCGTTCGCCGTGCGATCGAACAGACCGAGGGAATGGATGAAGCGCGCGTCGCTCCCGTACATGAAT
>DMCG01000114.1:0-2215 GCA_003445855.1 Spartobacteria bacterium
GCCGCCGATTTTATCGGCAACGATTATCAAGATCAGTGGGGCGACGATCGCGTTCGTGTAGTCGAACGCGCCCGCGAGTTCTTTCGCTATCTGCGCGGCTTTCGAGTTAATTTTTCCACTGCAACGGTGAAAATCGATCACCAGCGCGCGACCTGGATCGCCAAAATCACCATTGAAGGCGGTGAAGGCGAAGTCATGGCTCAACTCAGGGAGCGGGTCAATTCCCTCGCAACGCCGTTCGAGCTGGAGTGGCGCCGCATGTCCGCTAAGCCGTGGGATTGGAAGCTTGCGCGGGTCAGCAATCCGGATTTGGAAATTCCCGCGGGCTTCGAATGAAAGATCGACAATGGGCGAGCGATTTCGCAACCCAAGAATTGTAGGGCGGCTGTGTCAGCCGCCGCATTAATAAAAACGGCTCTTCGCAGAAACGCGAGCGACTATTTGGCGAGTGCGTTGCGCAACTGCGTCTTCGCCGATTCCACTTCGCGCGGCGTTTGCTGGCAAAGCAAAATCGCGCGCAGTTTTTCTCCCTGATAATAGCGGGCGACGAACTTTTTCTTTGCGTAAGTCCCGCGAAGATCGACACGCGTTGGCTGCACGCTGAAATCGCCCACGAAATGCATCGTTAAATCGAACATCTCCGTCCAGAAATACGGAATTTCTTCGTAGCGAATGCGTTTTTTCCCCGTCATGTTCGCGCCGGCGATCAGGCCTTGTTCGCGCGCGCTGTCCCAATGCGTCTGGCGCCGCACACCGCCCATTATCCGATCGGGATAAAATGCCAGATCGCCGATGGCATAGATCCCTTTTTCTTCCGTCTCGAGATAATCCGTCACCGGCGACCCGTGCGGTCCAGCCAGCGGCGTGTTGCGGACAAGATCGAGGTTCGGCTCCGCCCCGCAGGCGACGACGGCCAGCCCGGCGGGCACTCGGTTGCCACTTTTCGTCTGGATGTTGCGCAGAACCGTTTTCCCCTCGAAGCCGTTGAGACTTTCGCCCATTAACATCGTCACTCCGTGCTTTGCGAAATAATCTGTCAGCCACGTGCCGGTTCCAATGTCGATGTAACGGTTAAGCAAATAGGAATTTCGATGCATCAGGCTTACTTTAAGTTTCATCTGGCGCAGGCTGGCCGCCGTTTCACAGGCCAGTAAACCGCCGCCGACGACCATGACCATTTTTTCCAGACTGGCCATTTCCCGCAAGGCGAGCGCGTCGCGAATAGTCCGCAGGTAGATCACATTGCCGAGGCCGACGCCGGCGACCGGCGGCCGCACCGGACGGCTGCCCATGGCCAGGCATGCTTTGTTGAATTCGATGCTTTCGCCGTTGCCTAAAACCGCCACACGCCGCTCAATGTTGAATTGAGTGACCATTGTCCCGAAACGCGTCTCGATTTTGTGGGAATGGTACCAGAGCTCGTCCGGCTGCTGCAATTTTTTCAACCGCGGATTTCTCTCGCGCAAAAAACTCTTGGAAAGGATCCAGCGCTTGTAAGGGGGAAGCTCCTCCGCGCCCACCAGTGTCACGCTCCCGCGTTTATCGTGGCGGCGGATCCCTTCGCAGGCGCTCGCCCCCCCGATGCCGCTGCCAATGATGAGATAGTCGCGCTTAATCATTTGTGAAAAACCGGACGATAGAGAATCAACTCGCTGGCTGGCGAGGGAAAAATTTCGCCGATCTTGCAACTTTCGATCGTCCTGTAGCCGCGCGCCTGTGGCGCGTCGCGATTGGACGGCCCGCAGGGCCGTGGCTACAACCTCAGCGGCAGTCAAAGCACCGCCCGGCAAATTATAACCGATGCGACCACACCCGTGAGGTCGGCGAGCAAACCCGCCGGGATTGCGTGCCGCGTCTGCTTTACCCCGACCGCTCCAAAATAAACAGCTGCCACATAAAACGTGGTCTCGGTGCTCCCATAAATCGTCGCGGCCGTCAGGCTGACGATATTGTCGGGCCCGAGACGGTGAACAATGTCTGTGAGAAGAGCCAGTGTCGCGCTTCCGCTCAGCGGTCGCATTAAGGCCAGCGGAAGCAGGTCCGTTGGAAAATGCAGCGGAGTCAAAATCGGCGAAAGCGCCCGGCTCAGGAGATCGATTCCGCCGGCGCCTTTGAACATGCCGATCGCCACCAGCATCGTCACCAGAAACGGAATGATCTTGAGAATCACGCCAAAGCCTTCCTTCGCGCCCTCGACAAACTCTTCGTAAACTTT
>DMCG01000114.1:2529-2895 GCA_003445855.1 Spartobacteria bacterium
AATGCGTTCACGCTGCGGACAAAAACGTTTTGCGGCGCCGCGTTTGCGTCCAGCGGCAGATTGAACAACTGCGGAAAAACCATCCGCGCAAAAAGCGCCGCGAAAAAGACCGCGAGCACGATGAGAAGAATCGAAGCCCAAATCGGCGGCCGGGTTTGCGGCGCAGTGTCGATCGAATTTTCTGATCGCTCTCGCTCTTGATCTGTATCTGTAGGGGAAGCTGTCAGCTTCCCTCGGGAAGGCAACGCCTTCCCCTACAAAAATCCGCACCATCTGCGTAATCCGCGGTTTGTTTCCCGGCTATTTCAGGTCCGCAAACAATGTCGGATGTGTTTCCTGATCAGCCAGCGCTTTGGCGCGGTTTTC
>DMCG01000084.1 GCA_003445855.1 Spartobacteria bacterium
GCGATCGATGACGACGAGCTTTGGTACATTCTCGGGCGCAGCGACGACACGATCAAAGTTGCCGGCAAGCGTATCGGCCCTGCGGAAGTGGAATCGATTCTCGTCGCGCACGCGCAAGTTAGCGAAGCGGCCGCGGTCGGTGTGCCCGACTCAATTAAAGGCGAAGCGCTCGTTTGCTTTTGCGTCTTGGAACGTGACGCGAACGAAGATGTCGATCCTTCGACTACGCTCAGGACAAGCCTTGCCACAGAGTTGAAAAAGAAAGTTGCGAGCGAGCTTGGGAAGGCACTCGCGCCGCGCGAGATTTTGTTCGTGGGCGATTTGCCGAAAACGCGAAACGCGAAAGTCATGCGCCGTCTCGTTCGCGCCGCATTTCTCGGCGAGAAACTCGGCGACACCTCCACACTCGAGAATCCGGGTTCGCTCGAGGAAATTACGCGCGTGGCTGTTACACCATCGGCCTGAATCTTCCGACGACTTCTTGCAAACGATCGGTGATCTGACCTAACGAGCAAACTTCAACCGCTTCGAGCAACGCCGGGAAACAGTTTTCACTGCGCTCGACTACGTCCGTTAATTTAGCGAGCGCGCGTTTCGCTTTCTCGGCATTTTTCTTTTTGAACTTGGTGAGGCGATCCACCTGTAGGTGTTGTTTGGAGCGCGGTGTACGCACAAGCTTCACTTCCGGCGCGTCATCTTCACCGTTGCGGTATTTGTTCAACGCAATGATCGGCCGCGTGCCATCGTAAATCTGTTGCTCGTAACGATGCGCGGCGTTTTGAATTTGGCTGCGCTGGTAACGGTTCTCGACTGCCGCGAGTACTCCGCCCATTCTCTCGATCTCGCGGAACTCGTCGAGAATGGCCGCCTCCACCGCGCGCTCGACCGCTTTCATGCCGGGCGAGCCGCTTAGCAGATTCATAGTGTGCTTAAAGATGCCGGACTCCTCGAGCAGGATGGCTTGCCCGTGTGCGGCGAGCCTGATCCACTCTTCGCTCGGCGTCGTGAACGGTTCGTCGGCGCTGTTGGAATGCGACGAATTAGTCGCGTTCATGTAGGCCAGCATCAATTCCGCCGCGGTGCGCGTGAGATTGTTTTTGAATTCGGCTGCGATGAGTGAGCGTCCGCTTGTTTGCGTGTGCAGCTTGAACATCTGGCCGCGCGGTCCCGCGCCGAACGCGTCGCGCATGCCGATTGCCCAGATTCTTCGCGAGACACGCGCGAGCGCGATGTATTCGACGTCGAGTCCGCAATCGAGAAAGAACGAGAGACGCGGACCGAATTGATCGATCGGAATTCCACGCGCCGCAAACATTTCCGCGTAAGCGAAACCGTTCGATAATGTGTAAGCGGCCTGTTGCACCGGCGTCGAGCCGGCTTCGCCGATGTGATAACCGCTGATTGAAATTGGATACCAGCGCGGCATCTCCCGCGTGGTGAACTCGACCATGTCGATGAGAAAACGCAGCGACGCTTCCGTCGGGAAAATCGTTTCGTTCTGCGCCTGGACCTCTTTGAAAATGTCCGCTTGAATCGTGCCGCGCAGTTTCTGCACAACCGATTTACCAAAGCGGCGTTTCGCCGCCGCAATGTACATCGCCATGATGATCGGCGCCGGCCCGCTGATCGTCATCGACGCCGAAAAATCCGGCGAGCCGAGATCGAAACCGTCGTAGAGCCGCACCATGTCCTCGACGGTATCAACGGCCACACCGCCCTCGCCGATTTTTCCAAAGACTCCATCCGCGTCGCTGTCGATTCCGTAAAGAGTCGGACCATCGAACGCGGTACTGAGGCGATGGGTGCGCTGGTGCGCTGTTAGATAATGAAAACGCTCGTTGGTGTCCTCGGCGAGCATGAAGCCCGAGAACAGTCGCGTTGGTTCTTCCTCCTGCGGAGTTTTCTTGTCGATCTTGCGATTGTCGATCTTGCCGTTTTTCGGGTGGCCGTTTTTCCCACGCCTGCCTTCTTCAACTTCGCGCACGGGTTCGAGATACATCTCGCGATAAGCGCCATTCAAAAATGGAAACTCGCCCGGCAATCCTTCGCCGAACAAGAACCGCGCAATTTCGCCAGGCTCATCAATCTCGGGCAAAGCGAGTCGTGGCAGTTTCAATCCAGTGGGCGCGCGAGTAACCGGCACTTTCGCTTTGAGGTCGTTCCAGCGACCCAACAAATCGGCCCCGAATGTTTTATCGGTCCGCGCGCGTTTTACCTGATCGAGCACGAACTGATTGTATTTCTCAACCGACTCAACCACTTGTCCGAGTTTGCTCATCGCTTTTGCCTCCGCTTTGCCGGCTTCGCGCCGGTTCCGGAAATTAAATCGAACAATTCATCGACGCCAGCATCGCGATGGCGTTTTGCCACGCTCGCGACCAACTGTTGGGCACGGCGATTTTGCTCGAGACGCTGCTCGATCTCGGTGTGCGCAGTGCGCGCGCGCTGCAAATCGCTCTTGTTCACCACCACGATGTCGGCGAGGTCAAGCATCACGATCTTTTGCAACTGCAACCGGCTGCCATAATCGGGGTTCATCACCAGCACCGTAAGATCGACAATTCCATTTTTCTGAAACGGCATCGCTTCCTGTCCCGTGCCGACCGTTTCGATGATCACATAATCGAAATCCGATTGCGCGAGCAGCGCGAGGCAATCACGGGTGGAGGGTGAAAGGCCGCCAGCTTGTCCGCGCGTCGCCATGCTGCGCATGAAAACGCGATCGTTCTGCGAATTGATCATGGTGGCGCGATCGCCCAAGAGCGCGCCTTCGCCGATCACGCTTGGATCATGCGACAAAATCGCGATGCGTCCTTTCGAATGGCCCGACAAGTAGCGCAACACCAGCTCATCAATCATGGTCGTTTTGCCTGCTCCGCCAGGCCCGGTGAAACCAATCACGCGGGAAGTTTGATGTTTGATGTTTGATGTTTGATGTTTTTTGCCATTCGACGTTGGACGTTTGGTGTTCGACGTTGAGTGTTTTCTGCTGGCGTAAGAATCTTCGATTTCGCTGAGCTTTCGCGCCAGCTCGATGTCGTCAGATTTTGCGCGGGACCGTTTCTTGCGTGGCTTGCCGTAGTGCTCGCGCACATAGTCGACCATTTCGCTGAGCGAGGTGCCGGCGAAAAAAATCTGGTCTACGCCTTTGCGCCGCATCGCGGTCACATCGTCGTGCGTGATTGTGCCGCCGCCGCCGCCAAAAACTTTGATATCGTCGGCGCCGCGCTTGCGCAAAAGATCGACAACTGCCGCAAAAAACTCGACGTGCCCGCCGTTGTAGCTCGAAATGCCGACCGCGCGCACATCCTCCTGGATCGCCGCGCGCACGATGTCGCCAACCGACCGATGATAGCCGAGATAAATGACTTCAATCCCATGCCGGATGAACTCGAGATTGATCGTGTTGATCGCGCTGTCATGCCCGTCGCAAATCGGAACAGCTGTAAGAATGCGGATCGGAGAAGCCATGTTTTCTAATTTTGTAGCGGCGGTCTGCGACCGTCGGACTATTGGAACCCACCTTATGCGACGCTCATAGAGCGCCGCTACAAAGAAAGTTCAAAAATCTTAGCGGCAATCGCTTGCCCGGCAATCTTCTTCGGCTTGTTTCTGTTTCCTGGTTTCCAGATTAATCTTATTCTTTTGCGATATGAGCGATCCATTGGATTTCACCGGCAAAGTCGTCCTCGTCACCGGCAGCTCGCGTGGAATCGGCGAGAAACTGATCAAGGCGTTTGGCGAACGCGGCGCGAAATGCGTGGTGAATTACGTGGTCGATCCTGCCGGACAAAACAAGGCTGATGCCGAGAGCGTGGCGAAAGAATTGAAGGACCCGCTCCTGATCGAATGCGACGTGACCAAGCCGGAGCAGGCCGAGTCGATGATGAAACAAATACAAGATCGACATGGTGGGCTCGACATTCTGGTGAACAATTCCGGAGTCATCCGCGACCGCACGATCAAGAAAATGTTGGCCGGAGAATTCGAGAGTGTCGTGCGCGTGAACTTGACCGGCACATTCACCGTTACGCAAAAAGCCGTCGCCATTCTTCGCAACGGCGGACGCATCGTGAACTTGTCCTCGGTCAGCGGACAGATGGGCTTGTTCGGGCAGGCGAACTATTCCTCGAGCAAAGCCGCCATCATTGCGCTAACAAAAGTTTCGGCGAGAGAGTTTGCGCGTCAGAACATCACCGTGAATGCGATCGCGCCCGGTTTCATCGATGTCGGCATGAGCAAAGGCATGCCCGAAGAAGTGACGCAAAATTTCATCAAGCAAATTCCGCTCGGCCGCCTCGGCAACGTGAATGAGATTGTCGATGCAACGCTATTTCTCGCCTCGCCAATGGCGTCCTATATCACCGGTCACGTCCTCAACGTGAACGGCGGATTTTACATGGG
>DMCG01000049.1:0-4833 GCA_003445855.1 Spartobacteria bacterium
TGCATTATCCCGATGGCCGGGTGGAATACGAGCTGCCTCGGGTCGGGAGCGCCGCCGCTGGCCTACGTGTTGCCGGTTTATTGGACAGGATGGGAGGTCCTACCTACGACCCTCTGCGCGAGACCATGGTCAAAATGCTCGCCTACTCGGTCTGGCAAAAGGACCCTGCGGCCACGACGATTAGCGCGGTGTTTGGAATAATTAAGCTACCAACCATCGCCGAGTTTGAACGCGGGCAAAAAGAATCGTACGAGTTTCTATATTCGTACGATTTTAGCCGGACCGACAAAACAACCGAACCGAAGAGTCCGTGACTCGGATGCGAGCGTGGAAGGAAAAGGTCGGGAAGTTTCTTTTTTCACCCGAGTCTGGCAAATGGCTGGCTGTTTTAAGGTTCGGCCTTGGCCTTCAGCTCGTGCTTTATGCTCTATCTTTAAAAGGCGATTGGAACTATCTGTTCGCCGGAACGGGCGGCGGGCTCATCAGTCGCAATCTGGGCGAAGCAATTCTCTCGTTGGAAAGCCCTTTTGTTCCGAGACTCGGATGGCTGATCGTGCTCGGAGCGAAGGCGGGTCTGCCCGAAGAGACAGTTCTTTCCATTGCCTGGATCACTTTACTTGGAACTGGCTGTAGCCTGCTCGCCGGCCTTTTCTGCCGCTCCTCTGCGATATTGGCTTGGTTTCTCCATCTTTGTGCAGCCAAAAGCGGAGGACTGGTCTCTTATGGCGTGGATAATTTTATGACGATCGGGCTCTTCTATTTGATGTTGTCGCCGCTGCCCGATCGGTATGCGCTCGATCGGCGATGGCGAAAATCGCAATTGAAAGATCGACAATGGAGCCGGCGGGCGCCGTGCGACATGGACGGGCGGGCCGTGAGGCCGAGCGAGCGGGAGCGAGCGAGTCAATTACTCGGTTTTTTCCGACGCGTGTTACAAATCCACATGTGCCTTATCTACTTTTTCGGGGGCATCACGAAATGTCTGGGCGCCGGATGGTGGAACGGAACAAATATATGGCGCGCACTGACTCGCCCGCCCTTTAATATTCTTCCTCCGGAGATTCTTGTCCGGTGGAAGTATTTTTTGCCTGTCCTCGGGATTTCCATTTGTCTGCTCGAGACGGGTTATCCAGTTTTCATTTGGCTGAGAAAAACGCGGACGATTTGGCTGATCTGCATTCTCGGAATGCATATCGCAATCGGTCTCACCATGGGGATGTACTTGTTCGCGCTGATCATGATTGTTTTGAATCTGGCCGCGTTCGGGCCCGATTTTGCCATTGGGCAGAACAAGGGAAGCACTAACGACGAAAAGAGATCCGCGCCTGCCGGCTCCGCCATGGACAGTAATTAGAATCTCGAAGGCTAGACTGAGCGCTGGCTGAAAATCCAGAAGCGCTTGTCGTGTCGCTAAAAATCTGCAAACGCGTGTATAATGGATCTCGGGTGCGGCATGATAAGAAGTCCGCAACCATGAAGACCTTTTTCCAGGAACTGAAAAACAGGCGCGTTTACCGCGTGGCGATTACATACGTCATCGCCGGGTCTGCCACCGTTCAAGTTGTCGGGACAGTCCTCCCTATCTTTCATGCTCCGGATTGGGTTCAACAGGTCTTTGTTGCCTTAGTCGCGTTTGGTTTCCCGGTCGCGCTGGTGCTGGCCTGGTGCTTCGATCTGGAAGATGGCGCGATCAAAATGACTTGCGGCGATGGTCGCGCAGTCGTGACCAGTCGCCGGGTTTGGATTTTGGCTGGCGTCGGCTTGCTTGTCGCGGGATCTGCCTTGACTGGCTACTGGCTCTGGCATCCATGGAAAAGACTCTCAGATGCCGCTTCGATGTCGTCCGATACTTTATCGGCGCCGCCCGTTATCGAAAAAAGCATCGCGGTCCTTCCGTTTGAGAACCTGAGCGATGATAAACAGAACGCTTATTTCGCAGATGGCGTGCAGGATGAAATCCTGACCGACCTCGCCAAAGTCGCCGACCTGAAAGTTATTAGCCGCACGTCCGTGATGCAGTACAAGACTAGCGCTCAGCGCAACCTGCGCGAGATCGCCAAAGCGCTCGGGGTGGCGCATATTTTGGAAGGAACAGTGCAGCGTGCTGGCGGCCGAATTCGTGTAAGCGCTCAATTGATCGACGCGCGCACCGACATGCACCTTTGGGCGGAACGCTACGATCGGGATCTCGCTGACGTATTCGGGATCGAGAGCGAATTAGCTCAACAAATCGTATCTCAACTCAAATCAAAGCTCTCGGCCAGAGAAAAAGCCGCCATCGAGCAAAAACCAACGGCTGATCTTGCTGCTCACGATCTGTACATACGGGCCAAAACACTCATCGCGAGTTCAGCTTTAAGTACGCCTCAAGCGGAGAGCCTGTTGGAGGCTGTTCACCTTTTGAATCAGGCAGTCGAACGCGATCCCGCCTTCGCGCGTGCATATTACCAGCTTGCCGAGGCTCACGATCTGCTCTACCTCCAGGGCATCGACCACACTCCTGCGCGCTTGGCTATGGCCGACGGGGCAATCCAATCGCTCGCTCGCCTGCGCCCAAACTCGGGCGAAGCGCATCTCGCTTTCGCCAAGCATTTCTACTGGTGTTATCACGATTACGACCGCGCCCGGGAGGAGCTTACCCTGGCACAGAAGAGTTTGCCTAACGACCCGCTCCCGTTTCAACTGGCCGGCTATATCGATCGACGCCAAGGGCGGTGGCCCGAATCGATCAAAAATCTTGAGCGCGCTATCGAGCTTGATCCACAAAACTCTGCTTTTCTCGAACAAATCGCTAGGAGCTATGAGTGTCTGCGCCGTTACGTTGATGCCGAGCGTGCTTTGGACCGCGCGATCGCGCTCGTTCCAAAAGACGCAGCGATGCGAGCTAGGCGTGCGGAGATCGAGCTCCACTGGCATGCCGATGCGCGCCCATTGATGTCGACGATCCAAGCGATCATTGCCAAAGATTCTCGCGAAGGCAAAAACATCGCCGAGCTTTGGCTTTATGGATTGTTGTGCGAGCGCGATTTCGATGGAGCGCTTCGCGCCCTGGCTGCGCTGCCGATCGATGGGTGTCACCAGGAAACTATTCTGTTTCCGCGGGTCTGGTGCGGAGGCATAGTCGCTCGGATGCGGGGCGATACAGCGTCGGCGCGCGCTGCATTTACCAGCGCGCGTAACGAATTGGCGAAGCTGGTGCGCGAGCAACCAGCCTACGCAGAGGCCCTCTGCGCACTCGGGATGGCTGACGCGGCCCTGGGTCACAAGGAGGACGCGATTCGTGAAGGGCGCCGCGCAGCCGAGTTACTGCCAGTGGCGAAAGATGCGATCGTCGGTCCGCTGTTGGTGCAAAATTTGGCGCTTATTTATGCGTGGACGGGCGAGAAGGATCTTGCCTTGGAACAATTGAGCATCGCCGCGAAACTTCCCGGTTATTTGAGCTATGGGCAGCTGCGTCTGCATCCCTACTGGGACCCATTGCGCGGCGACCCCCGCTTCGAGAAGGTCGTCGCTTCCCTCGCGCCGAAATAAAATCAAAACGGCGCTTCATAAGCAAACCTTTCCCTGATCGACGTCGCAGCGATTTTTCATTTGCGCCATGCCCAGTGAAACCAAACAATTTTTCGACCGGATCCACATTGAGCAGTTGGAATTGGCCGCGCGCATTGGCGTTCCAGAAAAGGAACGCGCCGCCCCACAGCGCTTGACTGCGAGCATCACGCTTTGGCCTCAGCAACAGACGGAAGGATTGCAAGATGACATCGCAAAGACGGTGAATTATTCGAAGGTTTGCGAAGAAACAAAAAAATTTGTGCTCGGTTGTTCCGATAAGCTGATCGAAACGCTGGCCGACCGGCTGGCTGCGCACTTGCTTCAATTGTTCCCCATCCAAAAGATCGAGATTGAGCTGCGCAAATTTGTTTTGCCGGATGTCGATTATGTTTCCGTTACGGTGACGCGAAGCCGGCCGGCCGACTGACCGATGCGCAAAGGAAGATTCAACAAGCCGATGGCGGAGGTAGCGCAGCGTTACAGTGCATCGGTTTCGTTCGATTGGCGGCTTTATCCGTACGACATCGCCGGATCAAGCGCTCACGCCGCGGCCCTCGCCGCAGCCGGCATTATTTCCGCCGATGAACGGGACAAGATCGACAATGGACTGCGTGCGATCGAGAGGGACATCGAAAATGGAAAATTTAAGTGGGACGAATCGCTCGAAGACGTGCACATGAACATCGAAGCCGCGCTGACAAAACGGATCGGCGCCGCCGGCGCGAAGCTTCACACCGCGCGCAGTCGCAACGATCAAGTCGCGCTCGATCTGCGGCTTTATGTGAAAGCCGAAATCGCGGAGATCGGCGCCCGTCTTCGCTCACTGCAAACCGCATTGCTCAATCTCGCGGGCCAACATGTCGATGTTGTCATGCCGGGCTACACCCATTTGCAGCGGGCGCAGCCGATCTTTTTCTCGCATTACCTGCTCGCGCAAATCGAAGCATTCGAGCGCGATGTCGAGCGCCTCCGCGATTGCCGGACTCGAACCGATGTTCTTCCGCTTGGTTCCGGCGCGCTCGCGGGATCGACCATCGTGCTGGATCGACAATCGATTGCGCGTCAGCTTGGTTTCTCGCGCGTCAGTCAGAACAGTCTCGACGCTGTCGGCGATCGCGATTTTGCCTGCGAATTCCTTTTCTGTCTTGCGATTGTCGGAATGCATTTGTCGCGTTTGAGCGAAGATCTGATCGCCTGGAGCACGAGCGAATTCGGCTTCATCGAGTTCAGCGACGCCTTCTCCACCGGCTCCAGTTTGATGCCGCAAAAGAAAAATCCGGA
>DMCG01000049.1:5162-6406 GCA_003445855.1 Spartobacteria bacterium
GTTGAAAGCGCTCCGCTCGTCTTACAATCGCGACATGCAGGAAGATAAGGAGGCGCTTCTCGATTCGGTCGACACCGTTCGCGCCGCGCTGGAAGTGTTTTCGGCAATGTTGCCGGAAATCAAAATTTATCGCGATCGCATGGAAGCCGCCGCCGGCGATCCAAATCTTCTTGCGACCGATCTGGCGGAATATCTCGTGAAGAAAGGAGCGCCCTTTCGCGAAGCGCACGAGATTGTCGGCAAACTTGTGGCGCATGCCGCGAAAACGAAGTTGCCGCTCAATCAAGTTTCGCGCGAGAAACTCAAAAAGCTTTCGCCATTGTTCGATGTCGATGTTGCAGATGTGTTCGACGTTCAGCGCTCGCTGGCGTCACGGCGGGCGATCGGCGCGCCATCACCCGAGAACGTCGTCGCGCAAATCGAGCATTGGCGAGCGCAGCTTCGCCAATAAGCGGCGGCGACCTCAATCGCCGCTGTAGCTGCCGCCGTCTCGGGCAGCAGAATCCAGCAATTGCCGCTAAGGACAGCGGCCGCTACAGTTTCCGCGTGAAACGCAATAAACTCGTGCGCGACAACGACGGTTGGAAGACACTGTCGAGCGAATCGCATTTCGCAAATTCGCATGTCGATGTTCGAACCGAACAGGTGCAAACGCCAACGCGTCCACAACCATTCACCTGGACAGTGGTTCGTCGCAAAGCCGCGGTGATCGTCGCGCCAATGACACGTGATGGAAAAATCGTCCTCATTCGGCAGGAGCGCGTCCCGATTCGCGCGGCAATTTGGGAAATGCCGGCCGGCCAAATCGATAATTCTGGCGAGGCGAAAGAAAATGAAATTGAAGCGGTCGCACTGCGTGAACTTCGCGAAGAAGCCGGCTATGAACTGGCCAAGGACGGCGAGGTCACGGCGCTCGGTCATTATTTCTCGTCGCCCGGATTTACCGACGAACATGGCTACTTTTTCCTGGCGCGGCCAGTCGAGTCGTCTGCCGGCTACTCGCGTGATGAAACGGAATCGATTGTCGATTGCCGCGCATTTAGCGCGGAGGAACTGCGGCGCATGATCGCCGAGAACGAAATTCGTGACGCCAACACGTTGACCATGTGCGCACAACTGGCGGCGCATGGTTTTCTTTCGCTCGACCCGCGCTGATTGATTGTCGATCCAATGGCATTGCGGGACATTTTTAGATTTCGCGAACTTCCGGAAAGCGAAACGTCGAAGCCGTTTCTCGAGCATCT
>DMCG01000049.1:6611-7065 GCA_003445855.1 Spartobacteria bacterium
TGCAGGCGCCGTTGCACGATGTCGATCAAAAAATTGGCGCGCTGCGCGCTCTCGGCATCACCGATTCCATTGTGATTTCGTTTCACCTCGCCTTTTATGCCGGCATCGTTCTCTCTTTTCCGCTGCTTCTCTATTTCCTGGCGGAATTTGTTCTCCCCGCGCTCACCGCAGTAGAGAAGCGTTTCGTGCTCCCTGCTATTTTTGTCAGCTTCGCGCTTTTTTTGCTCGGCGTGCTGGTTTGTTATTTCTGGTTGCTGCCCAAAACGATCCTCTTCTTCTTCCGCGATACCGAGTCGCTGGGCTGGACGCCGACCTGGACCGTGCAGCTGTATTATTCTTTTGCGACGCGATTCACGATCGGCTTCGGTCTCGCTTTTGAATTGCCGGTGGTGGTTTTGGCGCTCGTGCGCTTCGGGTTGGTCACCTACAAATTCATGGCGCGCACGAGGCCATA
>DMCG01000054.1:0-961 GCA_003445855.1 Spartobacteria bacterium
GGGATTAAAAAATCATCCGGAAATTTTCCGGAAATGGTTCGGTAAAGTCATCCCGATCGCCGACAATAAATTTAGCGCGCTGAACTCGGCGGTTTTCAGTGGCGGCTCATTTATCTACGTGCCGCCTGGCGTGAAAGTGAAACATCCACTCCAGGCTTACTTCCGCATCAACGCCGAAAATTTTGGCCAGTTCGAGCGCACCCTCATCATCGCCGATGAAGGTTCGGAAGTGACTTATATGGAAGGTTGCACGGCGCCGAAATTTAACACCCCCACATTACATAGCGCGGTGGTCGAACTGGTCGCGCTCAAGGGCGCCAAAATTCAATACATCACCGTGCAGAACTGGTCCGCTAACGTTTTCAATCTTGTCACGAAGCGCGGCCTCGCGCACGAAGATGCCGAAGTCAAATGGATCGATTGCAACATCGGCTCGCGACTGACGATGAAGTATCCCGGCGTGGTGCTGAAAGGCCGCAAAGCGCGCGGCGAGGTGTTGTCAATCGCGCTTGCGAACAACGGCCAGCATCAGGATACCGGCGCGAAGATGATTCACGCCGCTGATGAAACGACGTCGAACATCATTTCGAAATCGATCTCGGTCGGCACCGGTCGCGCCACCTATCGCGGTCTCGTGCACGTGCCCAAGCATCTCAAGAATTGCAAGAACAACACCGAGTGCGACGCGCTGCTCATTAATTCGACCAGCCGCACCGACACTTACCCGGCCATCACCGTGCGCGGCACTGGCAATTCTGTGCAACACGAAGCGAGCGTCAGTCAGGTGAGCGCGGAACAGATTTTTTACATGCAACAGCGCGGCTTGAGCAAGGCGCAAGCGATGAGCTTGAGCGTGAACGGGTTCGTCAACGATCTCGTTCGGCAATTTCCAATGGAGTACTCGGTCGAGCTCAAGCGCTTGATCGAGCTCGAGATGGAAGGCTCGGTCGGATAACTTTTC
>DMCG01000054.1:1247-3695 GCA_003445855.1 Spartobacteria bacterium
TCTAAGATCGACAATGTCGCTAGTTGCCCATGATGAAGTGCGTCAGGCCGAATCGATCCTGTCCGGCCCCGCCGCTTTGCGCGATTTCCCGGATTGGTTTGGCGAACGGCAACGTCAGGCCTGGGAGCAATTTGAATCGCTTCCGTCGCCGACGCGTAAAGATCAACCCTGGAGATTTTCCAGCGTCGATCTTCTCGATCTGAGCCCATTCAAAGTCCGCGGCATACTGACCGATGACCAGCGGGACGAAATTCTTGAGCAATCTCGCGGACTCGATGATGTCGCCGCTCGTTTAATTTTCGCCGGCGACCAGCTCATTCAGCGCGATGTCGTTTCCGATCAGCTACAGCAGCGCCGCGTGATCTTTCAACCGCTCGAACGCGCCATGGTCGAGCACGCCGAGCTGTTTCGAAAACATTTCATGTCAAACCCGGCGCCGCTTGGCTCGGCCAAGTTCGCCGCGCTGCATCAGGCGCTGGTTTCTTCGGGAACATTTCTTTACATTCCGCGCGGCGTCGAAATCGAATTGCCGATTGAAATTTTTCATTGGCTGCACGGCGAAAACGCTTCCGCCTTTCCGCATCTGCTTCTCGTCGCGGACGAGCTGGCAAAAGTCACCGTAATCGAATCGTTCCGTTCCTTAGATCGACAATTACCCGGATTCGCTTGCGGCGTGAACGACCTCATCGCCGGCCCAGGTGCAAAAATCACTTACGTTTGCGCGCAAGTTTTTGGTGAAAATGTTCGCGCCCTGCAGATGAACACGACCACGGTCGATCACGATGCTTCGGCATTGAGTTTGAACCTGCATCTCGGCGCAAAATATTCGCGGTTCGAAAGTCTCAGCCGCCTCACCGGCGAAGGCGCGCGGAGCGATTTGCTTGCTGTTTCGGTCGCGGATGGGACGCAGGAATTTGATGCTCGCACACTGCAAGATCACGCCTGCCCGCACACCACCAGCGATCTTCTTTACAAAAATGCGCTCACCGATCGCGCCCGCAACATTTTTGGCGGTCTCATCCGCGTCGAGCCGCACGCGCATTTCACCGATGCCTACCAAAAAGTGCGCAATCTTCTCTTGAGCGATGATGCTGAGGCCAATTCGATGCCAGGCTTGGAAATTCTCGCCGACAACGTGCGATGCAGCCACGGCGCGACCTCCGGTCAGGTCGACGAAGAGGAGCTTTTTTATCTACGATCGCGCGGCATTCCACCGGCCGTCGCTAAACAACTCATCGTGGCCGGTTTTTTGAACGAAGTCATCGCGCGGCTCGATCAACCGGCCATCGAAGATTATCTTCAAAAATTGATCGAACAAAAATTTGCGCACCGTTTATAGCTGCGCCGCCGGCCCTGAGCGAAACCGAACGGGTCTCTGGCGGCGGAGGCTAAGCCCCGTTGTCGCTGAGGACAGCAGCCCGTACAATTCGGGAGAATTCTTTTGCATCCCGTCATTGCGCTGTTGTATTTTGGTTTCCCCTTAAACGCGTAATTGTCGATCTATGGACGTAAGCGGACACATTGGTGCGATTCTCAGCCAAAAGAGCGGCGACATTTTTTCAACCTCGCCCGACGCGACCGTTTACGAGGCGGTTGCGATGATGGACGAGAAAAACGTCGGCGCGCTCCTCGTCATGGAAGGCGCGAAGCTGGTCGGGATGATTTCGGAACGCGATTACACGCGCAAAGTCATGCTGCGCGGCAAGAAATCACGCGATGCGAAAGTTTCCGAGATCATGTCCACAAATCTGACCGTTACCCATCCGCATGAAGGCGTGGAAAAATGCCTCCGCCTCATGACTGACAAACGCATCCGTCATCTGCCCGTGCTCGAAGGCGATAAAGTTGTGGGCGTTATTTCCATCGGCGACCTGGTGAAATTGGTCATCTCCTGCCAGAGCGCCGCCATCGCGCACCTCGAAAGTTACATTCACGGCGGCTATTCCGGCTGACGTAACACAGCCTTCCAGGCTGTGAGTCAAAGATACAGGCAGGATGCCTATGTTACAGCTTCCAGACCGTTTTCCCGCTTACAATCGTCCGAACCGCTCGGCCTCTCAGCTGCCAACCGTTGAACGGCGAATTGCGCGACGCGGATTGAAACATGTCGATCTTGACCGTCCATTCCAGATTCGGATCGATCAACGTGACGTCGGCCACTGCGCCAATCGACAAAGTTCCCGCTTCGAGCTTTAACAATCGCGCCGGCTCGACCGTGTACATCTCGATCAAACGTCCGATGTCGATCTTGCGATATTTGTGCACGAGCAGCTCGAGAAATAATCCGAGCTCCGTCTCCAGTCCGACGATGCCGAACGGCGCGGCATCGAACTCAACTTCCTTTTCAAAGTCGGCGTGCGGCGCGTGATCCGACGCCAGGATCGACAACGTGCCGTCCGCGATTCCTTCCAGAAGGGCATCGACATCGCGCTGCGAGCGCAGCGGCGG
>DMCG01000054.1:4019-6679 GCA_003445855.1 Spartobacteria bacterium
GTGGTGCGGACAAACTTCGCCGCTGATTTTGACGCCGCGTGCGCGCGCTTCGCGGAGCAATCGCACGCTTCCCGCCGCGCTGATGTGCTGGCAATGGATATGATGATCGCAAAGTTCTGCCAGCAAAATATTTCGCAGCACAATCACCTCCTCGCCCGCCGCCGGCCAGCCCGGCAAACCAAGCAGCGTGCTCCAGTAACCCTCGTGCACGACGCCGTTGCCAACGAGATTGTAATCCTGACAATGATCGAGCACCGGCAAACTAAACATGCGCGCGTACTCGACCGCACGGCGCATCAGCTCGTGATTTTGAACGCAATGACCGTCGTCCGTAATCGCGACCACGCCCGCCTGCTTGAGCGAGCCGATCGGCGCCAGCTCTTCGCCCGCGAGATCTTTTGAAATTGCGCCCGTCGGTAAAACGTTCACACACGCTGTTTCCGCCGCGCGATCTTTGATCCACGCGATCGTGCTCGGATCGTCCGCCGGCGGTGAAGTGTTCGGCATGCACAAAATCGTGGTAAATCCGCCCGCCGCCGCTGCCCGCGCGCCGGACTCAATCGTTTCCTTGTGGCTGAATCCCGGCTCGCGCAGATGCACGTGCATGTCGATCAAACCCGGCGCAATGATCAATCCGCTCGCATCAATCTCTTCAATTTCGGATTTCGGACTTCGGATTTCGGATTTGGAGGCGACGATTTTTCCGTTTTCGATGTAGACATCGCCGACCTCATCCCGCTTGTTCGCCGGATCGATCACGCGCCCGTTGCGAATGACTGTCGCGCTCATGGCGTGGCGATTCCTCCGCACAGATAAAGAACGGCCATGCGCACGGCGAGGCCGTTGGTGACTTGATCGAGGATGACGCTTTGCAAGCTGTCCGCGACTTCGCTGTCGATCTCGACCCCGCGATTGATCGGCCCCGGATGCATGATCAAGCAATCGGGCTTCAAGAGTTTCGCCCGCTCTTTTGTTAGCCCGAAAAGTTGCGTGTATTCGGCGGTTCCAGGAAAATATTCTTTGCGCTGACGTTCGTGCTGGATGCGCAGGAGATTCACCACGTCCGCATCCGGGAGGACATTGTCGATCTTGTGGGAAACGGCGACGCCGAGTTTCTCGAACTCGCGCGGCACCAGCGTGCTTGGGCCGACCAGCGTGACGCGCGCGCCGAGTTTTGTTAGACCAAGAATATTCGAACGCGCGACGCGGCTGAAAAGGATATCGCCCACTATCACAACGTGCAGGTCGGCGATTTTCCCGCGCTTCTCGCGAATGGTGTAAAGATCGAGAAGCCCTTGCGTCGGATGTTCGTGCGCGCCGTCGCCGGCGTTGATCACGCTCGTCTTCAGCCGCTGCGCGAGAAATTGCGGCGCGCCGGCCGAACTGTGGCGCAACACGAGAATATCGGCATGCAACGCTTCCAGATTACGCGCCGTATCCTTGAGCGTTTCGCCTTTGGTCAGGCTTGAAGTGCTCGTCGAGATGTTGATCACATCCGCGCTCAAGCGAAACGCGGCGAGCTCAAACGAGGTTCGCGTGCGCGTGCTCGGCTCGATGAAAAAGTTGACCAGCGTCTTGCCTCGCAGCGCCGGCACTTTTTTGATCTCGCGCGCGCCGACTTGCTTGAACGCGTCCGCGGTCTCGAGAATGAAATTGATTTCGTCGGCGGAAAGTTCGCGCAGACCAAGCAAATCTTTGCGGTTCCAGCGTGCGCTCATTCTTTGAATAACCAGACCGCGTCGGGTTCGCCATCGGTTTGCTCAAGCCGCACCCCGACTTTTTCTGTCGCCGCGCTGGGCAGATTTTTGCCGACGTAATCGGCGCGAATGGGCAGTTCGCGATGCCCGCGATCGATCAGCGCGGCGAGTTGGATTCGTGCCGGCCGTCCAAAGGAACTGATCGCGTCCATCGCCGCGCGCACCGTTCGTCCGGTGTAGAGAACATCATCGACAATGATCAGCGTCCGGCCTTCCAGCGGTAGTGGAAGTTTTGAGGCGCGAACAACCGGCAGCTCAGCGCGGGCGCCGACGTCGTCGCGATGCATCGCAACATCGACAATCCCCGTGTCGATGTCGATCTTTTCACTTGCGCGGATGAACTCGGCGATGCGGCGCGCGATTTCCACTCCGCGCGAGGGGATTCCCGCAAGCACGACCGAGCGCAACTCGGGATTGCGCTCGACAATCTCGTGCGCAATCCGCCGCAGCGCGCGGCGAATTGCCTCCGCGTCCATGATCGGGACGCCGGCAGACGGACTCTGTTTTGTTTGCTTCATTGCCTTCCTTGGCGACCTCGCGGGATCGCGTTAAAGGAATAAATTTAGGAGGCTGCTGCCGTTTCCGCGCGCGCCTCCTTCAATCGCTTTTCCCGCCAGTTGGAACGGTGCTTTACCATCCAATCGAGCAATGCTTTCTCAAAGCCGATGTCCTTGCCGGCTTTTTCGCTCTCGATCCATTTGTGCTTCAAAATTTCTTCGCGCTCGGCAACGAACTCCTTGTAGAACACCGAGTTCTTAACGAACTGGGACCGATCCTCTTGCGTAGAGGGCATTGGAGAGGGCATTGGAGGACTTTTTTCCATAAAAACGAGAACCGGTCAATAAAAAGTGAATAAGCGGTGGATAAGGTATGACGTAGTATCGGCCATACCTATTTAACCGA
>DMCG01000194.1 GCA_003445855.1 Spartobacteria bacterium
GTCGCGACGAAGAACTTCGCAAGATCGACATCTTCCCTGGCAAAGCCGGTTTGCCCTGCACTCTCGACTTCGCGAAACGCTGTTTGCGCTTCCGAAGCTTCCCGCCCGATTAACGCAGCCAGTCCTTGATGCATACGCGCCCAATCGCAAAGCGGCTGATTATTTTTCGCATCAATCGCGAGCCGTGCGAAAGCAGCGCGGGCGACGTTGTGCTTTCCCGCGATGAGCTGGCGTCGCGCGCCGTTGTATTGCCGTTCGAGCTCGGGCAACGGGATTGAAACAGCCGCATTGCTCCTCGCACGCTCTTGCGCCTGGCGGGCGAAAAAGAACGCCGCCGCGGCAAGCAGTGCGACGAGCAAAGCCGCGCCAATAAAAAAACGACGTCGCCGGACGCCGCGCGCAAGATCGACATCGTCCACTCCTTTCAGCGCGCGTTCCGCCCCCTCAAGTTCCGCGACGAGCTCGTCGTAGGAAGAAAAACGCCGTGCGGGCTCGGGCGCGATCATCCGATGAAAGACACGCGCCGTTGCCTCGGAAACTTCCGGCACGATTTTGCGAAGATCGAGTGGCCGGTTTTTTAGTTCCCGAAGCGCAACGGCCGAATTAGTTTCGCCTTCAATGGGAGCTTTGCCGGCGATGGCGTGGAAAAGCGTGGCCCCGAGGCTGTAAATGTCGCTGCGGAAATCCTCCCGCTCGTTGTTTAATCGTTCCGGCGCGACATAATAAGGTGTGCCCCAGATCTCGCCTCACGTCTCCGCGCTTTGTGCCGCGACGCCCGCCAGCCCGAAGTCGCCGATCTTTGCCGTGTGCTCATCGACGAAGAGAATGTTCGCCGGTTTCACGTCGCGATGAATGAGACCTTTCCGATGCGCGGCCCGCAGCCCTTTCGCTACCTGGATGCCGGATTCGAGCACCTGTTCTTCCGGCAACCGCGTTCGCTGTTCGATAAAATCATCCAGACTTCCGTGATCGACCAATTCCATCACGAGATAAAACTGTCCGTGATCTATTCCAGAGGAGAAGACCTGTATGACATTTGGATGGTTTACGGAGGCGGCGACGCGTGCCTCCTGTTGCAATCGAGAAGTGTGGTCGCTTTCGCCGCCGAGATCCCTGCGCAACAGTTTCAGCGCCACCAAGCGGTCCAACAGCGTGTCACGCGCCTTATACACCGTGCCCATACCGCCAACGCCAAGTGTCTCCAGCAGGACGAAATGATGGAATGTCCGTTCCACAGGTTTTTCTCACCGCATCCCGGACAGACCACACGCGGCAGCAGGTTCCGGTTGAGTAAAGGTCGCAAGGGACATGCAATCGCCGAAGTTCGATTTCATAAACTCCGCGATCTTCGTTTTCAGTTCTTCCAGTGAAGGCAGCGGTGGTGAGTTTTGCTCCATGCTCGCGCTCAAAAAGGTCCCGCGAAAATCTATTATGGCAACGGGCCGTCTAAATCTGACTCCCGGACGCGGATCCGTTCATCCTCGCTTCGCAGGGACAGCAAAGTTGCGCAGCCTAGAAACTACGGCCGTTTCTTGCGCCTAATCGGCGTTTCTTGCTGCGTCGCACGAATCGCAAGTGCTTCCTCCTCCCGAGTCAGTTCATCTGAAAGAACGCTGTCGGTTTTCAGCTTGCCCTTGAGATCGCGTAGCTTCGTTAATCTTGTCAATAACCCGGCTGACGTTCCAGCGCTGGGGGGCTGATTTTTCCAGGCGGTGAACAGCCGGCAATCATCGTGATACTTTTGAGCGAGCCGTTTGTATTCCGCGACCCAGGCGAATTTTCCGGTTGGTTGGGCTCTGATGAACTGTTCCAGTAGCGAAGTTGCGTCACCCAGGTCCAGCTGGTCGATGTCCTCCAAGGCAAAGAGCAAAAGCGCAAATGCTTCGAAGTTGCTCGCGTTTTCGCGATCACCGACATCGGCTGGCACAATACCGGTTGCGAGAAATGTCCTCGCAGTGGCCACAAAAAACTTCGAAAGATCGACATCTTTCTTGGCAAAACCGGTTTGTCCCGCATTTTCAATTGCCCGCAACGCCTGGCGCGTTTGCGACATGTCCCGCGCAACCAACGCGGCAAGGGCTTCATGCATCCGTGCCCAATCGTAGAGCGGCTGCTGATCTTTCGCGTCAGCAGCAATTCGTGCGAAGGACGTTCGTGCGACATTGTGCTTTCCCGCGATGAACTGCCGACGCGTCTCATCATATTGCCGGTTCAACTCCGCTGACCTCGCCTCGGCCGCCGCATGTTCGCGCGCTTTACGAACGAACCAAAATGATGCCGGTATCATCATGGTTATAAGCAAAGCCAGGATAATCAAAAATTTCCGTGGGAGCCGACGCGGACGCGCTGAAAGCTCGACAGAATCCCTGTCTGTCAGTGCTCGATACGCGTCTTCAAGTTGTGTAATCAGTTCGTCATACGAGCCGAACCGCTTCCATGGAATGGGAGCGATCATGCGCTGAAAGACGTCCGCCGTCGTAACCGAAACGTCTGGCGCGATTGTGCGCAGATCGAGCGGCTTTTTCTTTAACTCCCGCAGATCGATCGTGGAATTTGCGTCGCCTTCGATCGGCGTTTTGCCTGTTATGGCGTGAAAAAGCGTTGCGCCAAGACTGTAAATGTCGCTGCGAAAATCCTCCGGCTCATTGTTTAATCGCTCCGGCGCGACATAGTATGGCGTGCCCCAAATCACGCCGCGCGTTTCAGCTGCTCGAACCGCTACGCCGGCCAAACCAAAATCGCCGATCTTCGCTGTCTGTTCATCGACAAACAAAATATTGGCTGGTTTCACGTCACGATGAATCACGCGTTTCCGATACGCGGCGCGCAAGCCTTTCGCGACCTGAATTCCAGACTGGAGAACTTGTTCTTCCGGCAAACGTTTTCGTTGCTCGATAAGATCATCCAGACTTCCATGATCGACCAATTCCATCACGACATAAAATTGTCCGTGATCAGTTCCGGAAGAAAAGACCTGGACGACATTTGGATGATTCACAGAGGCAGCGGCACGTGCCTCCTGTTGCAGCCCAGAAGCATGATCGTTTTCCCCGGCAAGATTCTTGCGCAACAACTTCAACGCCACCAAACGGTCGAGCAAAGTGTCACGCGCCTTGTAAACTGTGCCCATGCCGCCAACGCCAACAGTCTCAAGCAGGACGAAATGATCGAACGTCCGTTCCGCCCGCATTTTCTCGCCGCATTTGGGACACGCCACACGCGCCAATGGCTCCGCGTCGGCCGTATTCATTCCCGTGCCGCAGGCTGGGCACGTTTGTATAATCGACAAGCTCTCTTCAATGGCCATTTGAACCGATTGTAACATTCGCCAGTTCCAGAGCAACGAGATGACGAGGGGCCTGTTGGACACACTCAAAAACCCGACGAAGATCCAGCTCGTCGTGCCGGAGGATGGCGCACGGGTTCGCCTCGATCGTTTTCTGGCAAACGAGCTTCCAGCCTATTCGCGCGCGCGACTGCAGCAATTGATCCGTGCTGGATTCGTTACGCTCAACGGGGCAGCCGCGCGGCCGCGCGATCTCATCCGCGACGGCGATGAAATTGAGCTACACGAGCCGCCGCTTGAAAAGATCGACAATCAACCGGAAGCGATTCCGCTCGAGATTCTTTTCGAGGACGGCGATCTCGTCGTTATTAACAAACCGGCCGGCCTCGTTGTTCATCCGGGCGCCGGTCATCGCGAACACACGCTTGTCAATGCATTGCTCAATCATTGCCCCACTCTTTCCGGCATCGGCGGAAAAGAACGGCCCGGCATCGTGCATCGCCTCGACAAAGAAACGAGCGGATGCATCGTGAGCGCAAAGAACGATGACGCGCACCGGGGTTTGTCGCTCCAGTTTGCGGCGCGCACGGTGGAAAAAATTTATCTCGCTCTCGTCGCCGGGAAGTTGCGCAGGAACGCGGGCGTGATCGAAGAGAAAATCGCGCGACACCCTGTAGATCGACAACGAATGAGAGTGACATCATCGCGGGGGCGCGCGGCCATGACCGAGTATCGCGTTGTTCGCTCCTCTGGCGAAATGAGCTTGATCGAGTGCCGATTGCACAGCGGCCGGACCCATCAAATTCGCGTCCATCTTCATCACCTCGGTCACCCGGTGCTGGGCGACAAAATTTATGCGCGAAAGTTCGCGAATAAATTCCCGCGGCAAATGCTGCATGCCTGGAAGCTTGGCTTTCGGCATCCGCGCACCGGCGAATGGAAAAACTTTCAAGCACCTTTGCCTAACGACTTCGCCGAGGCAATGAGAACGACGGGGCTGTAGCGGCGCTCTATGAGCGCCGTTGTCGTAATTCCGGCGGTCACAGACCGCCGCTACAGGCGTTTATGCTCTCTTTTTCCTCAGCGCCGAAATCGAAACCGCGACAAGCGGCGGAATGCTAATGAGCGCGCGCATCCAGGGTTCCGCATGCCACGGCAAAAAGAAGAGCCGTTCATTCCAGAACAGATAATAAGCGAAGATCGTGACCGAGAGCACGTGCCAGGCGTAGGCGCGCCGCCACGTGGCAAGCGGCAGAATCCAGGTGCAATACCATGGATGCAAAACGGGAGTGAGAACGAGCGCGGTTCCGAGCGCCCAAAGCATTCCCCGTTTCCAATTCCGAACGAAGAGCAACGAGACCGCGATGACGAACACAATGAGAATGACGTTGTAATGATAATTTTTTTGGTGCGGATTGGCCCAGACGGTATCTTCAACCACCCACCAAAAAAGATCGTTGAGCCGAGTCACGTAGGTGAATTGGCCTAACGAATCCCAAATTCGTACTTTGGGAAATCCAAAGGGCAAACCGAGCACTGCCGGAATCGCCAGGCTGATCGCAAGAACAACCGCACGCCAGCGGAGCGCGAAAACGCAAAGCAGCAAAAGCAAAACCGGAATGAGCTCGAACGAGATGGCGATGCCAAAAAGGATGGAGGTGCAAACCGCCCAGAACCACTTTTGCGTCGATCCAGGCTCCGTGGTGGATCGAACGAGGCAAAGAATGCCGCCGACGAGCGGCAACATCATGAGGCTGTCGAAGTGCGCCGCGCCGGCGAAGCTGTAGGCGACGAGCGGGTTCCACGCGTACCAAGCGGCGTGGCGATACCGATTGTCGCCGCCGATCAATCGCAAAAGCAGAAACGCCGTCGCAAGATCGACAATCGCAAAGACGAGCTTGTAAAAAAGCGGCCGATCGGAAACACCGCTGAAAAATCGGAACACTATCTCGGCTCCCGGCGCATAACTGGCGCGGACACTAGGATGATTGATTTTTGCCGACTCCGGAAAACTTCGCCGAAGCGGATCGAGCTTCGGATCATCGGGCGCAACAAGATAAGGATTAAATCCAGCGCGCTGGATTTTTCCTTCCCACTCGTAGCGCCATAAATCGTCGCTCGGCGCAAGGGGCAAAGCGATCACGCGAAGTGCAATCGCCACAGCGAAAAAAAGGATCGCTTGTTGCCGCCTTCCGATGTCGATCTTGAAATTGGAGGCGGCGATCCAGTAGGCGATTCCGGAGAGAAAGGCCGCGACGACAAACTTCCCCGGCATCAATTCGAGCGTCCAGTCATCGAAAAAATTGAGCGCCGCGAAAAAGAAAAGCTCCACCGCGATTGCAAGTGAAAGGCCGAGAAGAGGGCCGCGTTTCATTTTTGCCGGCGGGATTCAGGTCCGCGCCACTGGATCGACACTCAGCGCGGCATCAACTGGCAGCGGCGATATGTCCATGGTGGTTCGGCCCCGCCGCAGGGCACGCTGCATCCCCGCGCGGTGCGCCGCGAGATCAACAAGTTCGGCTACGCGCGATTTCAGTGCGCGCGCGCGCGTCAGGAGAAAAACCAGGAAAAGCAAATATGGAATGATGAACCAAAGATCGACATGAGAAGCATTGAGCTGCCGATACATCAAAAGACTGAGCGCCATCAGATTGAAAATGACCGTGGTGGTGACGAAACGATCACGCAACCGGACGAGCGTCAGGCATTTGGCGTCGCCGTGATACTCGGTCACGGTTTGCAGGACGATGCTCCACCAAAAATTGCCGTAGATCTGAATGTCCCAATCATTCCAGCCGCTATCGACGGAATAGCGCCAGCCTTCTTCCTCGAGCAAATCGAAGATGGCGCCGAGCAGGTAGTGACGGTCCCGGCTCTCTTCGCTCCAAAAAATTCGGCGGCCCAGATTGCCGGCAAAAGTAGCGCCGGCGGGCAAATGTTCGTGGCGGGTGATGACACTGCGCGGCGTCCGTTTGAAGCGAAGCCAGGTGAAATACCGCGACCAGCCACGCACGAGCGGTTGCGCGAAAGCGAGAAACATGACCAGGAGCCGAGCGCGCAGAGTATCGAACTTCGGGTCGATCCGTGCGTGCACCATATAAGAGAGCGCCACGCAGAGCGTGCCCCCGAGCATGAGATAAGGGACGATGCGCAGTACTGGCAAAAATATGCCCAGCCCAAAAAGAAAAATCGTGAGCGCGAACCATTCGATACTGCCCAGATAACTGGCCACTTCCGATTGCGACGCTGGATAAATCGGCTGAAAAAAACCTTCGCCGAAAATTCCATGATAGACGACCGGCCGATTGACGAACCAACTGAAGCGCGGCGTTCCATAAATTTGGCCGCGCCACTTCGTTGTGCCGGTTGGGCCGAAGAAAATCAAATGTTTGAATCGGAGGAGCGATTCTGCTTCGCCATAACCGTCCTGCTGTCTCAAAAAGGCGCGCAGAGTAGAGCGGCGATGATGCCACACGATGGCAGTCGGGTTGAAAGCAATGACACACCCGGCCTGTTGCAACCGCCAGCAAAAATCGACATCGTCGCCAGCCGTGTGATACTCGACATCGAAGCCGCCGATCTTTTCAAATGCCCACCGGTAGATGGCCATGTTACAGCCGGGAATGTGCTCCGCGATGGTGTCGGTGAGCAAAACATGGCTGGGTCCCCCCGGCGCCGCAGCGACACAGGCCTGCATCCAATTTTGCGCGGGCGGTGGGACATTGGGCCCGCCTACTCCGGCATATTCGTCGCTCACCAGCGTGCCAATCAAATAATAAAGCCAGTCCGCGTCCGCCAGGCAGTCGGAATCGGTGTAGGCGAGCACTTCTCCCCTTGCCGCAGCCGCACCGCTGTTGCGCGCGTGACTTAATCCATGATTGCTTTGGTGGATGTAGCGAACGCGAGGAAATTGGGTGGCGATATAAGCCGTGTCATCGGTCGATCCATCATCGACCAGGATCACTTCGTAATCGGGATAGTTCAGTTTGCCTAACGAGTCCAGGCAGGCCGCGAGTGTCTGGCCGCCGTTGTAAGAGCAAACGATAACAGAAACAAATGGCGCGCGCGGCAATTGGCAATGCGGCAGAGCAGAGTTGTCCTGACCAAGTTTCTCGCGAAGCGTATGGCACGCTTTTTTGGGCTCGCGTTCGCGCGTGACGATTCCAAACGCCCAATCGGTGATTTCCTTTTCACCGGTGAACCATTCGTCCGTCCAGGCAAAGAAAATCGTTCCGGCCAGACCACGCTTCACCACGCTATCGACATGCCAGCCGAGCATTTCGGCCTGCTCCTCCTGCGAATGCCGGATCGTGTCCATCCCAAACTCGCCGAGGATCAGCGGCCGTTCTTCGGTCAGATTTTGCAAACGCAGCAGGTAACGGTCGAACTCGCGCTGGCTGTGCAGATAAACGTTAAAGCAAAAAAAATCGACATTCTGCGGCAGGAGATATTCGGTCGGTGGATACGTGGCATAGGAAAAGAGAACCTCCGGGTCGATTGCACGTCCGATTCGAATCAATTTCTCCACAAACTCAGTAACGCGGCGCACACCGAGCCACCGCACCATCGTGCTCGAGATTTCGTTTCCAACGAGGTAACCAAAAACCGCCGGATGACCGGCATATTCGCTCACCGCGTCGCGCACCGATTCGGCAATTGCGTTGCGAGCGGATTTCTCGCGCAAAAACTCGATGTGTTTCGCCCACGGCAATGTGATCAAGACGCGCATCCCCGCTGTCGCACAACGGTCGAGAAACCAGCGCGGCGGCGCGTGATAAACACGCACGACATTCAGCCCGATCTCGCGCATCAGCTGAAGATCGACATCCACTTGTTCCGGTCGCCCGAGATAATTTCCGTGCGCGTCCGGCTTGAACGGTCCGTAGGTGACGCCTTTGACGAAAAACTTTTTGTCGCCCTCGAAGAAAAATTTCGCGACCGGGCGAATCCGCGAGTTTGCGCTCACAGCGGCAACTTCCTAGTCCATGCCTCGCAGAGACGCAAAGCTTTCTGTAGGGGACGCCGTTGGCGTCCCAGGGGAAGCGAACCGCTTCCCCTACAGATCATAAACTCGCGAGACTTTCCTGCATGACTTCACCGGTGCGTTCGATCTGTTCGACCGAATGCGCCGTCGAAATGAATCCGGTCTCGAATTGCGAGGGCGCAAAATAAATGCCCCGCTTTAAGCAAGCGTGAAAAAACTTGGCGAACATTTTCAAATCGCTCCGCCGCGCGCTTGCAAGATCGACAATCGGGC
>DMCG01000136.1:0-312 GCA_003445855.1 Spartobacteria bacterium
CTTCTTTTTCTGGGGAGCTCCTGTATCTACCCAAAGCAAGCGCCGCAGCCGATTCCTGAGACCGCTTTGCTAACCGGGCCGCTCGAGCCGACGAATGACGCTTACGCCATTGCAAAAATCGCCGGGATCAAACTGTGCCAGGCCTACGACGGCGAATATCGAGCGAATTTTATTTCAGCCATGCCGACGAATCTCTATGGCCCGAATGACAATTTCGATCTCGAAACCTCGCACGTGCTGGCCGCGCTTTTGCGCAAAGCACATGAAGCCAAAACACGAAGGGCGCGCGAGCTTGTCGTGTGGGGCTCAGGC
>DMCG01000136.1:567-815 GCA_003445855.1 Spartobacteria bacterium
TTTCCATCCGCGAACTGGCGGAGTTGATTTGCGACGTGGTTGGTTTTGACGGCGAGCTGGCCTGGGATGCGACCAAGCCGGACGGCACGCCTCGCAAACTTCTCGATGTGAGCAAGCTGAATAATCTCGGCTGGCGCCCGACGATTCCGCTTCGCGATGGCATTGCGCGCACTTACGATTGGTTTTTAAAAAATGTCGCGCGCTGAAAGATGGAACGGTCACGTGCCTGTAGGGGACGACGTTGTCGT
>DMCG01000136.1:1023-2741 GCA_003445855.1 Spartobacteria bacterium
AGCGAACCGCTTCCCCTACAATCTGGCGCTGAGCGTCCATGGGAAGCGAACCGCTTCCCCTACAATCTGGCGCTGAAGTCGGTTACGTTTGCGTTTGGCTCCTCGTTGCGGTTGACTGCGATTCGTCGATGAAAAGGTTGCGCGTCGGGGTTGTTGGCGTCGGACACATTGGAAGCAATCACGCCCGGCTCTACGCCGAAATTTCCTCCGCGGAGTTTTCCGCGATTTACGATGTCGATCTTGCGAAAGCGAACGTCATTGCGAAAAAATATCGCGTTACGCCTGCGCAGTCGCTCGACGAATTTACTGAGATGGTCGATGCGGCCTCGATCGCGACGCCGACCAATACGCACTACGAAGTTGCGCGTTCACTGCTTGCTCGCGGCAAACATTTGCTGATCGAAAAACCGATCACGGACAACACCAGGCACGCGAGTGAGTTGGCGGAACTGGCCACGCGCGATCATCTCATTTTGCAAGTGGGCCACGTCGAGCGGTTCAATCCGGTCTTGAGCGCACTCGAGGCGCGGTTGACGCATCCGCGCTTTATCGAAGCGCACCGGCTCTCGCCTTATCCGGAACGCAGTACGGACATTGGCGTCGTTCTCGATCTCATGATCCACGATCTTGAAATTATTTTGCACCTCGTGCGCTCGCCCGTGCAGACCATCGACGCTGTCGGTGTGGCGGTCTTGAGCCGCGGCGAAGACATCGCGAACGCGCGGCTGCGTTTTGAGAATGGCTGTGTCGCAAATATCACTTCGAGCCGCATCAGTCCCGAGCGGATGCGCAAGATCCGCGTGTTCCAGGAAGATGCTTATCTCTCGCTGGATTATGAAAAACAGACCGGCGAAATCTATCGGCGCGCGGAAGGCCGGATTACGCGCGAGAAAGTGGAGATCGCGCGCGAGGAGCCGCTCAAGCATCAACTTGCTTCGTTCGTCGAATGCGCGAGGAGCGGACGCCAGCCGCGCGTTTCCGGGTTTCAGGCGATCGCGGCGCTGGAACTGGCGATGGAAATCACGAAGCGGATCGACCCGAGTGTCTAAGACAATTTACTTTGTCGCCGGCGAAGCCAGCGGAGACAATCACGGAGCGGAGCTGATGCGCTCCCTCCGGCAGCTCGATGTCGATCTTCACTTCATCGGGCGCGGCGGACCGCGAATGAAAACGATCGCAGGCGGGCAATTTCACGACTGGATCGGGAACGCCGCCGTTCTCGGTTTGTGGGAAGTCATCAGGAATTATGGTTACTTTCGAGAAAAGTTTCGCGAAACGCTCAGCGAGATTGAGAAAAGCAAACCCGACGCCGTCGTGCTGATCGATTACCCTGGCTTCAATTTGCGTCTCGCGCGTTCGCTGCGTCCACGGATGGCGGCGCACAAGATCATCTACTACATCAGTCCGCAAGTTTGGGCTTGGAACCGCGGACGCATCAAAAAGATGGCGCGCTTTCTCGATCTCATGCTCTGCATTTTTCCGTTCGAAGCCGATCTCTATAACCAATCGGGCCTGCGCACGGTTTTCGTCGGCCATCCCATGATCGAAAGATTGCGCGCCTGCAAGATCGACATCGAACGCGATCCAAACTTGATCGCGCTTTTCCCGGGTAGCCGCTCGCGCGAGGTGCGCAAAATTTTTCCGATCCTGACTGAAACGGCGCACAAACTGCGAAGGCGAAAACCAAATCTTCGTTTCGAGGTCGCAGCCGCGTCGGA
>DMCG01000003.1 GCA_003445855.1 Spartobacteria bacterium
CTCTGGCTTCACTTTTTCTCGTTCCATTTCAAAACGACGCCGTGCATGACGCCGCCGATCTCGAGGAGTTTGTCTTTGTGATGCACCATGTCTTCACGCGTGAATCCGGTGATGGCGTAATCTTTGCGCAGGAAGATGGCTTGCTCCGGGCAGACCTCTTCGCACATGCCGCAGAAAATGCAGCGGACCATGTCGATATCGAATTCTTCCGGGTATTTTTCGACTTTGGCGAAACGATCGGTGGACGGAATTTCGCCTGGCACCATTTTGATGGCGCGCGGCGGACAGATGAATTCGCACAACTGGCAGGCAACGCAGCGCACCCGGCCGTCCGCGTCACGCACGAGCGCGGGCGCGCCGCGATAATGCTCCGGCAGGCTGCTGTCCCATTTTTCCTCGGGATACTGCATCGTTACTTTCGTTCGGCCCAAAATCATGTTTTTGAGATGCTTGATCGTAATAGCCATGCCACCGACGATCGCCGGCAGATAGATTCGCTCGCGCCAGTTGAGCTTCGGGCGTGCAACGGTGATAGCCATAAACGGAAATTGAATTAGGAAAGCAGGAAAGCAGGAGAAGTTAAATGATGAAGCAGACGCAATTCTTGCTTCTTTAGGTTCAAGTCCGCTTTTCCTGAGTTCCTCTTTTCCTGATTCATCCTTTAAATGGGGAAATACGCGACGATGATGGCGGCGAGGAAAATATTGGCGAGCGCGATTTCAAAAAAGAAGAGCCAGCCGAGCCGCATGAGTTGATCGTAGCGGAAGCGCGGCAGGGTCCAGCGCACCCACATGAAAATGAAAAGCAGCGCGGCGACCTTCGCGAAAAAAGTCGCGATATTGAACAGTCCGCCGAGAAGGCCGCGCCAGCCTGGCGCCGTTCCATCGACAAGTAGCCAGTGAAAGCCGCCGTGCCACGACGGTAGCGGAAGGTGCCAGCCACCCAGGAAAAGCGTTACAATAATTGCCGAGCCGGAAATCATCGCCGCGTACTCGCCAAGAAAAAAAAGCGCGAATTTCATCGAGGAATATTCGGTGTGATAACCGCCGGCCAGTTCCTGCTCGGCTTCGGGCAAATCAAATGGGAGACGATTGGTCTCGGCAAAAACCGCAATCGTAAAAACGACAAATGAAATGATCATCGGAATCGTGAGTAACCATTTGCCCAGGTTCGTCCAATCGCCGATGAAGGGCGCGATCATCCAGCCGTGTTCGATTTGATAGCGAACGACACTCGTTAGGCGCAAATTTCCGACGAGCAAAAAAACCGGAATGACCGCGAGCCCGAGGGAAAGCTCATAGGAAATCATCTGCGAACTGGAGCGCACGCCGCCGAGAAATGGATATTTGGAATTTGAGGCCCAGCCGGCCAGAACAATGCCGTAAACGCCTAACGAAGCGACGGCGAAGACATAGAGGATCCCGACATTGATGTCCGCAATCACCATCGGCACGCCGAGCAATGTGCTGCCGAAGGGAACGACCGCGATGGTGATGATCGCCGGCACAAGCGCCAGGCACGGCGCGAGCCAGTAGTAAAAAGTGTTTACATGACGCGGAGTAAAATCTTCTTTCAGCAGCAGTTTGAAGATGTCGGCGATCGGTTGGAAAAGACCTGCCGGCCCGACGCGATTCGGGCCGAGCCGGTCCTGAATGAACGCGCTCACCCGCCGCTCCGCGTAAACGCTGTAGGAAACCATCGGCAGGATCACCACAAAAAGCATGCCGACGATTTTGAGCAGCGAAGTAGTGATAAAAAAATAATTCATGTCGATCTTTTAGCGCGAACGGCCCGGAGGTTTTTTCCCTTCCGCCTTCTCGATGTCGCTGGCCGCGGGACCAACGGGCGGAGCAGGGGACTCGTGCGCTTGCATAACTTGCACGCCCAAGTCGCCGATTTTGCTCAAACTTAATCCGGCCAGTTGCGAAACACCCTCACTCATTTGCCGGAAAACATCCTCGATCGAATAAATTCCATTGCTGCCGGTGAGCGCTTGGAGCAGATCGCGCAGAATTTCCCAGTCGTCGCGCGCGTTCCCAGGCCCGCGCACGGCCCGATTGAGCCGCTGCAAACGGCCTTTGCCATTGATCATCGACCCGCGTTTTTCCGCGAAGCCAAACGAAGGCAGCACGACGGTCGCATTCTCCGTGGCAGGGTTCGACAAAATATCCATCACCATGAAGGCAGGCAGATTTGAGAGCTGTTCGGCGGAAATTCCGAAGTCGATTGGATTTTCGCCGAGCGCAATCAGTGCTTTGACGCGGCCGGATTTCACTGCTTCGGCGATGGCCGGCAATTTGGCGCCGGGTTCCGAAGTTATTCCGAGCAATCGCGCGCCGTTCGTGTTCGGATTGCGATCTTCACTCAGCAAAATGTCGTCGCCTTGACTGGTGTGCGGCACGATGTCAATCAACTGGACGTCGAGGGTCCTCGCGAGTTGCGCAGTTAGCCACAGCTCTTCGTTCGTCATCCGGCCCGACGCGATGATGGCGATTTCCCAGCCGGAAAAATGTTTCAGCTGCAGCGCAGCATGCGTGATTGCGACGTTCCAATCGACGGTCGCCAGTTTCTCTCCGGAAGAAATGCGCGGCGCCAGCAGTCTTTTCTCCGATTGCAGATAATCGAAGTTGAGCCGGCCGTAGTCGCACATCCAACAGGAGTTGACCTCATCGTTCTCGCGCGGCGTCTGACGGTAAATGATATCTTCGCGCGTGCCGATGATCGTGTTGCAACCAGTCGCGCAACTCGTGCAAATGCTTTTCGTTTCCTTCAAAAACCAGACGCGCATCTTGAATCGGAAGTCGGATGAAGTGAGCGCGCCGACCGGACAAATGTCCACGGTGTTGAGCGAATAATTGTTTTCGAGCCGTTTGCCCGGATGCGCGGTCAAAACCGTGTGACTGCCACGATCGACAAAACCGAGCACGTCGTCCTTCGCGATTTCCTGGCAGAACCGAATGCAGCGCGAGCAAAGAATGCAACGCTCGTCGTCGAGCGTGACGCGGGGACCAAGCACGACGTTTTTCGGTTTCTTGACTTTGTTTTCGAGAAAACGCGACTCGCTCGTGCCGTACTCGACGCTGAATTCCTG
>DMCG01000162.1:0-3824 GCA_003445855.1 Spartobacteria bacterium
CGGGAGAAATCGTGCTCGCGGCCGATACGCTGGTTGCGCTCAATGATCAAATCATCGGGAAGCCCAGGGATGTGGAGGAAGCAGCCGCGATTCTGCGCCGCTTAAGCGGACGCGCCCACGAAGTCTGTTCGGCTGTGTTCGTCTGTCATCTCACGAGCGCAAGATCGACAAGTTTTTATGAAATCTCGCGCGTCTGGTTTCGCCGTTTGAGCGATTCGGCGGTTCGCGCTTACATCGACAAGGTGAACCCGCTCGACAAAGCCGGCTCCTATGCCGCGCAAGGACATGGCGCGGAGATTATCGAAAAAATCGAGGGCTCTTACACCAATGTTGTCGGTCTGCCAATGGAAAAAACGATCGCGGCGCTACGCGAGTTCGGGATTAGGCCGAAACCGGCCTAACGAGTCTCGACCAATTCTTTCTTGGGCTCGGTGTGCGCTTCCGCTTTGTCGCGTTTGAGCACCCGATACAAAAACCAAACGATGAAACAGTTCGCCAGAAGAATGAGCAGCGCCGCCACGCTCGGCCGATGCCAAATGTGCCGCACTTCGATAGGAATAAAGGCGGAGGTTGCAAAAATCATGAGGAACTCGGCCCAGCGCTTTTGCAGATAAACGCCGATTCCTTCTGTGAACAACACGGCCGCGTAAAAAAGCGCCAGCGAACCGGTGGCACGCAAGGCCCCGCCTTCGAGGACAGCTTGCAGGTTATTGAGCAAGTAGATCACGGCCTTGCTGTGCTCGAGCAGGATTTCGTCGGCCGCCCAGTTGGAGATTGCATCCATCCAAGTGTCACGCGCATTCAAGAAGAGCAGCGAAAAACCCAACAAAATCAGCATCACGCCTTTGCCGATTTTGAAGAGCGCGATGATTTTGAGATATCGAACGCGACGCTGCCCCCGCAAAATTGCAGGAACATGCGTGGGGTCGCTCATCGTCGAACTCATCGCCGAAGTCTTCTCACTCCGCAACGATTGGATTTTCGCGGCAGCAAATTTCCAGCTTGTTGCCGTCCGGATCTTCGAAGAAAAACGCGTAGTACCCCAGGCTATATTCAGAACAAAGTTCAGGGCCTTCCAGATTTTTGCCGCCGATTTCGCGCACCAGTTTGGCAATGCGATCGACTTCGTCGCGCGTTTCCGCCCAAAATGAAATACGCGTTCCGTTCGGTTGATGATTTCGATCTTCGGTGAAACCAAAAAAATCCATGGGCACTCCGTCCCCTACCGCATAGAACGTACTCCATTCGTCGTCCGACTTTTCCTGCGCGAATCCGAGCGCGGGCAGGATCTTGCCGTAAAATTTTTGCGCGACCGCACGATCCCGCACCCGCAAGTCAATATGATCGAATCGTCGTGTTTTCATTTGGCTGATCTTCGATTTTCTCGTCGAATCATCAACTTCAATCCCGACCAGGTTTCATCGACGGCGCAGACTTTTATATCGACGAACCCGAGTGGCAAGGCGACCTCGCGAATGACGTCTTCGGTGATGTCTGTGGCGACGCCGGATGATTTCTTCGCCCACGAAACCCAGAGCGTTCCCGAGTCGGCAATTTTCGTCCGAAGGCGGCGCAGTTGTTTTTCCAGTTCACTTCGGTGCGTGGTGAAGAAGTGAATGCAATTTGCGTTTGTGCCGACTCGACTGATGAACTCCACGCCATTCGCGAAGTTGCCAAGTAATTTCCGGTAATTAGCCGGCGCGTTGATGAGAACAACTTTGATGCCGGGTTTAATCCCAAGTTTTTGGGCGAGCGGTGTTCCGGAGTAGCCAGCCATATTTTTGCGGAGAGTAACGCGGGAAGTTAGCAGTGCAATCGCTTGCGAAACATACCGAAATCCACTTTCATAGCGTCAGGTTCAAGCGTGCAAACAAAGATCGACAATTACCTCCGGCTCAGTGCGCTAATTGTATTGTCGATCTTAACGGCGAGTTGCGGAGAGCGGCGCAACACTGTTTCCGGCACGATTGAAGTGGACGAGGTCCATGTCGGCCCGCGCTCGGGGGGCAGGGTCGAGAAAATCTTTGCGCAAGAAGGCGATCGGCTGCGCACGGGCCAACCAATTGTTCAACTCGAAGCCTCCGAGTTGCGAGCGCGGCGCGATCTGGCCGAAGCGCAAATCAACACGGCGATTCACGATGCGGATTCGCAGGCGGCGCAGCTCGATTTTTTGCGAGACGACGCGAAGCGGCAGCAGGATTTGCTTAAACGCAAAGTGGTCTCACCGAATGATTCTGAGCGGGCCGCGAGTGCGGCTCGAGCGCAGGAGAAAGGTGTGGAGGCGGCCCGGATGCGTATCACGCAGGCGCGCGCGCAACTTGCCGATATCGACGCGCAACTCGGCGAGATGCAGGTCATCGCGCCAAGTGATTGCGTGCTTGAGGTTCTAAGTGTGAAAGTGGGCGATGTGATGCCGGCGAACCGTGAAGTGGCTACACTGCTTCTTCCGCAACATCTCTGGGTTCGCGTTTATGTGCCCGAGCCATGGCTCGGTCTAATTAAGATTGGCGATCATGTCCGCGTCCGGGTCGATTCCTTTCGCGGCAAAGATTTCGACGGCACAGTCGAGCAGATCAATCGTCAGGCCGAATTTACGCCGCGCAATGTGCAAACGGTCGAAGACCGAATCCGCCAGGTTTTTGGCGTGAAGATCCGACTGCCGAATAATGACGACCGCTTGCGTGCCGGGATGTCCGCCGATGTTTATTTTCCGAATGTAAAATGAATCTGGAAACCAGGAATCCAGGAATTTTCAAAATTATCTTGCTGGTGTTTCTTGGTTTCCTGGCTTCCAGATTTTCTTTTTATGTCTGACGCGATGATTGAGTGCGAAGGGTTGACGAAACGCTTCGGCGCATTCACCGCGGTCGATCACGTTTCCTTTTCCGTCGCGAAAGGTTCGATCTTCGGATTTCTTGGGCCGAATGGTTCCGGCAAATCGACCGTCATCCGGATGCTTTGCGGAATTCTTGAGCCGAGCGACGGAACCGCGCGCATCGGCGGCCACGACGTCGTGCGCGAAACTGAATCGATCAAGGACATGATCGGTTACATGTCGCAAAAATTTTCGCTTTACGATGAGTTGACCGCAAATGAGAACCTCATCTTCGCCGGTAAACTTTATGGGCTGCACGGCCGGCAATTGAATCAGCGCCGCGATGAATTGGTCGCGATCACACATCTGGAGCCGTACCTCGACAGGCGCGCGGCGCTGCTTTCCGGTGGCTGGCGGCAGCGTCTCGCCATGGCCTGCTCGCTCATGCACAAACCGACCGTGTTGTTTCTCGACGAACCCACCGCGGGCATCGATCCGGTCGCACGCCGCGAACTGTGGGATCTGCTCTTCGAATTTGCGGGCGAAGGGATGACGCTGTTCGTCACCACGCATTACATGGACGAAGCGGAGCGGTGTGATCATGTCGGTTACATTTACATGTCCAGATTGATCGTGTGCGGTGAGCCGGATGACTTGAAACAGATGCCTGAAGTCAGTCCGCCAGGGACACGCCGGCTCGATGTGACTTGCGATCACGTCACGACCGCGTTGCGGGCAATGCACGAACTTCACGGCGTCCGAAGCGCGACTGTGTTCGGTCAATCGATGAACCTGCTTGTCGATGAAAGCGTGCGGCGCGCGGAGATTGACGAAAAATTGCACAGCGTCGGGATCAGTCATGCCGAGATCCATGAGATCGGACCCTCGTTGGAAGATGTCTTTGTGACGCTCTCGGCGAAATACGCGGGCGAACAGCAGAAAGCGGCCTGATGAAACGCAAACCTTTCCGCGGGCTCGGCGCGATTTTGTTCAAGGAATTCATCGTCGT
>DMCG01000162.1:4118-5214 GCA_003445855.1 Spartobacteria bacterium
CTCGATACGGACGTGAAGCATATGGCGATGATCATCTTTAATGAGGATCGCACGGTGGAAAGCCGCCAGTTTATCGACCGCTTCGTCAATACTGAGACCTTCCGCGTGGTCGGCGAAGTCCAGAGCATCGATGCGATGGCGAGCGCGATTCGCAAAGGCCGTGCCTATGTCGGCTTGCAAATCCCGCCGCATTTTACGCGCGATATTCGCGCCGGTTTTCCAGCGCACGTGCAATTACTGGTCGACGGTTCGAACTCCACGACCGCGTTGCAAGCGCTCAACACCGCGCTTGGCGTAACGCTGACGCAATCGCTCGAATCATTGCTGCGCGAAACCGGACGTCGCACTATGCCGATCGAGATCCGTCCGCAAATGCTTTACAACCCGACGATGCGCAGCCCGAATTTTTACATTCCGGGCGTGATCGGCATTGTCTTGCAAATCGGCACGACTTTCGCGACCGCGATGGCCGTGGTGCGCGAGCGCGAGCGCGGCACGCTCGAACAATTGCTCGTAAGTCCGCTCAGCCGATGGGGACTCATGCTCGGCAAACTTGTGCCGTATCTTTGCATCGGCATGACCATGGCGGTGATTCTTTTTTTGATCATGCGTTTCCTCTTCAATGTGCCGATCAACGGCAGCGTGTTCGCGATGATGTTTTCCACGCTGGTTTACGTGTTCGCCCTGCTCAGCCTCGGCTTGCTTGTCGGCACGAAAGCGGAAAACCAGATGCAAGCGCTGCAAATGTCGATGACGTTCATGTTGCCGAGCGTTTTCTTTTCCGGTTTCGTTTTTCCGCGCGAAACCATGCCGTGGATTTTCTACGCGCTCGGCGCGCTCATGCCCGCGACTTATTTCATCTCGCTCATGCGCGCGATCATTTTGCGCGGCGCATTTTTTTTCGAATACTGGCCGCACCTCATCATTCTGCTCATCATGTCGATCTTACTTTTCTGTTTGTGCGCGCTGCAGTTTAGAAAAAAAATCGGCTAAGCGATGCAGGCATTGCATGCGCGTGTCGAAAAGTTGTAGCGGCAGCCGTGTCGGCTGCGAACCCAAATAAATGCGGGCGCCACGCCCGCCACTACAATCCTAA
>DMCG01000205.1:0-164 GCA_003445855.1 Spartobacteria bacterium
CGCGTCTCGGAATTTTACGGAGGTATCTCGAGAACAAAGGTGTCGATCTTAATGAACGCAATCAGATGATCGATTGCCTGCTCGACTGGGTGGATCCCGATGATCTTGTGCGATTGAACGGCGCCGAGGCGAGCGATGATTATCGTCCGGCAAATGCGCTGCTG
>DMCG01000205.1:487-5035 GCA_003445855.1 Spartobacteria bacterium
GGGTTGGGACGAAGATTTTACTCTCAACAGCACCGGGCCGATCGATCTCGCCTGGGCTTCGCGCGATGTGCTGCTTGCGTTGCCTGGAATGACGGAGGACCTGGTCGACCGCTTTTTGCTCCTGCGGCGTGGACGCGACGGCATCGATGGAACCGCCGACGATCCGCCATTCAAAAACCTGGAGGATGTGCGGGCGGCGCTCGGCCTTTCACCGGAACAATTCCAGCAACTGGCCGGCGTTGTCGGATTCAAGGACCCGGTGCTTCGAATTGTGAGCGTTGGAAAATCGGGCGAGGCGATGCGAATCGTCCAGATGGTGATTCGCAGGGCCAACAATGTTAATGTTCCGCAATTGATTACCTGGAAGGAGCTTTGATATCGAGGCCGCATCGACACCGGTTTTTATAATTCCGACCGCGCATGGCTGGAATTTTTTGCGCTCGGTCGAGCGTAACGGTTCCTGGAACGTGCGCATGATTCGAACTTTGGCTGAGGCCGTGCCGCTGCTCACGGCGCAGGACGACCTGGTGCTTGGGCTGCCCATTGCGGCTGTGCTCGCGCAGCGATTTCGGTTGCCGACAGTCGATCCAGCAGAGTTTGCGGAGATGGTTCGGATTCAGATCGAGAAAGTGCTCCCGTTTTCGCCCGACGAAGTAACAACCGATTTCGAACTGATCGAGCAAAATGAAACGGAAAGCATTATTTCCGCCGTTGCGGTCAGGAATGAGCAGCTGGCCGAGATCGCCGCGCCGCTGCTGGAGCGTGGCTACATTCCGCGCCAGGTGACAGTTTATGCCGCGCAACGCGCGAGCACTTATGCGCCGAAAGGAAACGCTCTCCTCATTTATCTCGAAGGCGAAACACTTGTCTCCGCAGTGACCGAGAACGGCAAAGTCAGCCTCACCCGAACACTCGAAGGCGTCGGTCCGGAACAACTGCAAATCGAATTGCCGCAACTGGCGCTGAGCGCGGAATTACAGGGCATCAGCGCATCGTTCCCGAATGTATTGCTGGACGAGACCTGTTACGAGTTGCGCGATACCGTGCAAGGAATCCTGGCGAGCCAGGCCGAGATCGTCGGTGTCGAAATGCCGCCGGCATCGGTTAAACTCAATCTTCTCCCCGAAAGCTGGCGGCAGCGTCGCTCACAACTGGCCAGAAGAGGGGAATGGCGCAAACGGCTCATCTGGGCCGGCGGCGCGTACGCCGCGTTGGTTTTCCTTTTTCTTGCTTACCTGGTTTACATGCGCTTCGCGATTGGACACCTCGATCAATTGATTGCGCGCGATGCGCCGCAGACCGAATTTGTGCGGACCACAGAAGCCAACTGGAAGGCGCTCGCCCCCGCTGTCGATTCGCGTTATTACCCGGTCGAGATTTTGTTGCATCTTTTTGAGAGCCTGCCGTCGCCGGATGTGCGCATCACGACTTACAATCAATCGGCGCGACAAATTTCCGTGGACGGCGAATCCGGTTCGGCGGCGCTGGCCTATCAGTTCATCGACAAGGTAAAAAAGAATCCGGGACTGCAAGTTTTTCAATTCGACATGGCGGCGCCTCGCATTTTGCCGAACAATCATGCGCAGTTTCGCCTGGAGGGAAAACCGCGATGATCCCGGCCTGGTATGAGCGCATGAATCGGCGGGAGCGCATCCTCTCATGGATTGTCGCCGGCGCGATTATCGTATTGCTCAACCTCGTGATTTGGAGCTGGCTTTTTGGCGCTCTGGGTCGCGCGCGTGCCGAGCTGGCGACGCGCCAAGCAGCTCGCGCCGAACAGGCTGTTTACATAAAAGAACGCGATCTCTGGAACAAACGCGACCAATGGCTCACTCAACACCAACTCACGCTGAAAAATGCGGCGGAAGCATCCACCTTGCTCGATCAGTTGAAAGAGGTCGCCGGCAAATACAGCATCCTGATCGAGAACCCCGCCATCGGCGCCGGCGAAACGACACCGAATCATCAAACCGTTTTCGCTTCCATTGAAACGAAAAGTCCGTGGCCACCGCTGGTCCATTTTCTTTACGACGTTCAGCAGCCGGAATCATTTGTCGTCTTCGAAAGCGTCACTCTAATGATCGACAGCGGCGACCCGACGATGATGCGCGGCAAGTTTAAGATCGCGCGCTGGTTCGCGCCTGCGCAGCGCAAAAAAGGATGATTATGAGACATGCTCAAATTCTCATGTCGATCTTCGTTCTGCTCTGGTCGGTCTCGACTCAACGAGCCGATGATATTCCGAAACGGTTTAACTTTGACCGCTATTCAGGAATGTTGAATCGCTCTCCCTTTGCCGTCGCCACGGCAGTCGCGCCGCCGTCCATCGCGCCGAATTTTGCCAAAGATCTTTACGTGGCTAATGCTGCGCGTTCGCCCGAAGGCGACATGGTGACCATTGCTTCTACGTCGGACAGAAACTTCAAAAAATATCTCAACACCAGGGAGCCGGTGGACGGCTACAGCATCGCCAGCATTGAATGGTCGGACCGCGTGGGCGCGACCAAAGTGACGATCAGCAAAGACGAAAAATTTGCCACGATTAGTTTTAATGAAGCGCTTCTGACGCAGCAGCCAGCTTCGAACGCGCCGCCCGGTTTCGCTCCTCCCCCCGCAGCCAATGCACCCTTCGCTGGCGTTCCCAACTTGCCCACCCGTTCGCCGCATGTGCGCGGCGTGATTCAGCGAAATCCTGCGCAGCCGGCGCCGGTCCTCACGCCACCGCCGGTGGTGCCGATACCCACGCCGATGCTCGAGCCTTCGCCAGTGGATGACGAAGAACAGTAGAGCGCAATTAATCGACCAGCTCGGGCTTTAGCCACCGCCCCAATCATCATCGGCTATATCCTCCGCTCGCAGCCAATGCGCCCTTCGCCATGAGGCCGGGCGTTCCCAACTTGCCCACCCGTTCGCCGCACGTGCGCGGCGTGATTCCACGAAATCCGGCGCTACCGACTCCTGTGCCCGTCATCACGCCACCGCCGGCGAAGTAGTGATGTCGATCATGCCGCGCAGGGGCCTTTAATCGCCCCAGTCGTCGTCCGTTGTGTCCGGTTTACGATCGGGTCCCGCGGAATAAAGATCGTATCCGTTTGGATTTTTTATGCCCGGGGAAATGTAGATGTAATTGCTTTGCCAGGGATCTTTCGGTGGTTCCTTATATAATTGATACCAGCGTGTCGGTTTCGGGTCGGTATCAGGCTGCGTTACCAGCGCCTGCAAACCTTGCCCGGTGGTCGGGAAAAATCCGTTCATGCTCTCATAAAGCTTGAGCTGCGTGTTGATGCCCTGAACGTCGGCCGCGACTCGAACGTGCCGCGAGTATTCCACGTTGCCGCCCAGCTTGTAAATGGCCGCGCCCAGCAATAGCGCGATAATTGTGACCACGAGCATGATCTCCAATAACGTGAAGCCCTGTTTTTTTTTCATGTCATCCCGAATGCAGTGAGGGACCCCTCTCAATCGAAGTCCACGTTACACTAACTCCGATTCCCGTTTTCATCTAACACGGCTTGCGGCGGTCGTTGCGCCTAGTGGCCCGGCCACAGTATGTAATCGGATTTGTCCCAAAGGTATTTCAGTTGAATTTGGGTCGCGCGGATCGCCGAATTCCCGCCACCGCCGCCGTTCAGCACGATCAGATCGTTGGTTCCGACTTTCAAGCTGGTGATCGGCACAATTTTCTGCGCGCGCAACCATCCAGTGTATCGGAAATGCATTTGCCGCACGAGCGATTCCGTCTCGCCGCGATACGCCGGGTCGGCCAGCTCCGGTAAACTAAACGTGACCGGACCGATAGCTTCGCCATTCACATAAACTTCCGGCGGCGCGTCGATCCGCGGGCTCGCCACTTCGAAGGTGAGCAAGGCCAGAAGAGGTTGCGATTCGATGCCGAATTGAAAGACCGCACCCTCCTGAATGTTCGGGCCGATGTGAATTGTGTCCGCCGAGAGCGTGGCTGTGACGGTTCCGAACTGTTCCGTGTCCTGCGCAGGCGGATGTAACAGCGGCATCGCGGAGAAGGGCACTGGAATCACATCTCGATGTTCGGCGTTCAGCGGATGCACCACGTCGCTGCTCGTCATCCAATCGAGATAGGCGCCGCGCACAGTTTTTCCATCGCCGGGAACTTCGATGTCGATGGAGGAAATTCCGTTCATCGGAATTATCGCGGAATCGGAGCTCGGCAAATCGATTCCAGAGCCGAGCTCGCCGGAGCGCAAAACTTGCGTGCCGGATTCATCCCACGCGATCAATTGCGGCCGCGCGTCCGATTTGTCGTCGAAGAACAGACGGAAAAAAAGCACCTGATAATCTCCGGGTGGCTGTGCCAGTTGAATGCGAAAGATCGTTTTCGATGTGGCGCCATTTTCTCCTGCGGCGGGTGTCATAGTCACGGCCTCGACCCAATTGGGCGCACTTTGCATGGTTGAGTTCGCGGTCGCGTTTTGGCGCAAATCGACCCATGCACTTTCCGGCAGCGTCTCACTTGATTTCGATTGCACCTCGACCGTCGGCTTACCCTGGTCAGTGGGAATTTCAACCGTC
>DMCG01000151.1:0-3087 GCA_003445855.1 Spartobacteria bacterium
AGGTGTTCTTGTGAGTTCCTTTCGTGCCGATGCGGATCTTGGCCGACTCGGCCGCCACACCAGCGTTGCCGATATCGATGTTGTTCTTGCCCGTGGTGAGATTTGTACCGGCGAAAGAGCCCAATGCGATGTTGAAGCTGCCGGTTGTGTTGTTAACGAGCGCTTGAAAGCCATCGGCGGTGTTGTTGAGGCCGGTTGTGTTGCTAAAGAGCGCGTTAAGACCGTTGGCCGTGTTGAAGTTGCCGGTTGTGTTGGTATAGAGCGCGTCATTACCGTTGGCCGTGTTCTCGATGCCGGTTGTGAGGCTGAAGAGCGCACTTTCACCCTCAGCTGTGTTTTCGTTGATATAGCCTCCGTCCGGTGCTGGGCTAACCGCTCGCGCCGTCGGCGAAAGCGCAAACCAAGCGAGCGCGAGTGCGACGAGAGCAAAACCGCGCCGCGAAGCCGACGGGCTGATTAAATTTGGGACGGGTAGAGTTGCAGTTGGGAGGTGAAATCGGACGATTAATTTAATTAGTCGGCTCCGCCCATTCGACTTCGCTCAGGGCAGGCTCAGCGTCGCCCTACCAAATCGTGGCAGCGACCCTGGTCTCGACATCTCAGCATTCACACGTAACCTCTTCATCATGCGGAACGGAGTACAATTTCTAACCGATGAGACTGGCAAGAAAACTGGCGTTGTGCTCCCGGTCTCCGAGTACGAAAAGTTGTTGGAGGACTTGCAGGATTTGGCCGTCGTCGCTGAGCGCCGTGGGGAGCCCAGCATTCCGCATGATGAATTCATCGCGGAACTGAAGCGCGATGGACTCCTTTGAGATTCGCTGGCGCAGCTCGACAAAGAAGGATCTCCGCCGGATTCCGCGAACATGTCGCACGCATCGTCGCGGTGGTTGAACAGCTCAAAGCCGAGCCAATTTCCGCTGCATCCGAAAAGCTGACTAATTCTGAGCGCACATACCGCATTCGTGTGGGAGATTATCGGGTAATTTACGAGTTGCGCTCGGACGCAAAGCAGATCGAAATCCAACGAGTGCGACACCGCAAGGATGTTTATCGTCATTGACGAGCGCGAAGTGAATTGACGTTGCCGAGAGCGGCGGCGAACTTGTCTTAATGATTGTCCAAGCGGCGGAAGCGTTTCAGTTCGACACAATCGACGATGTCGTGAGCGACATCGCACGCGGACGCATGGTGATCGTGACCGACGACGCCGATCGCGAGAACGAAGGCGATCTGGTCATGGCGGCCGAAAAAGTGACGCCGGAAGCAGTCAATTTCATGGCGAAACACGGGCGCGGCTTGATTTGTGTGCCGATCTCGAATGAGCGGGCCGAGCAGCTGGGTTTGCAGCGAATGGTGGTGCAGAACCGCGAGATGTATCGAACCGATTTCACCGTCTCGGTGGATGCGGCGCGCGGAATCACCACCGGAATCAGCGCGCAGGACCGCGCCGCGACCATCCAGGCGATCGCGAATCCGAAATCATCGCCCGATGATTTGGTCCAGCCGGGGCACGTTTTTCCACTGCGCGCCAAGGACGGCGGCGTGTTGCGCCGGACCGGGCACACCGAGGCAGCTGTCGATCTTGCGCGCATGGCCGGTTTGCAGCCGGCCGGCGTGCTTTGCGAAATTTTGCACGACGACGGGACCATGGCGCGTTTGCCGGAGTTAATGGAGTTTCGCAAGAAGCACGGTTTGCGCATTTGCACGATCCAAAACTTGATCGCGCATCGGCGCCTGCGCGAAAAACTGGTGGAACGCGAACAGGTGGTGAAATTACCCACCGATTACGGCGATTTCGATTTGCACTTGTATCGCTCGAAGCTCGATGGCGCGCATCATCTCGCGCTCGTGAAAGGCAAGATCGACAAGAAGCGTCCGACGCTGGTGCGCGTGCACAGCGAATGTCTGACCGGCGACGTTTTCGGCTCGCAACGGTGCGATTGCGGAAACCAGTTGCACGCCGCGCTGCGGCAAATCGCGGAAGAAGGCAACGGCGTTCTCGTTTATATGCGGCAGGAAGGACGCGGCATTGGTCTGGCGGCAAAAATCCACGCCTATAAATTACAGGAGGAAGGACTCGATACCGTGGAAGCAAACGCCAAGCTTGGTTTCCCGAGCGATCTGCGCGATTACGGTCTCGGCGCGCAAATCCTTTTCGATCTGGGCGTGCGCCAGTTCCGCTTTCTAACCAACAACCCGAAGAAAGTGGTTGGTCTCGAGGGTTATGGCATCCAGATGGTCGAGCAAGTGCCGATTCGCAGCGAAGCCAACCCGCACAATGCGAAATACCTCGAGACGAAAAAAGTGAAGCTGGGCCATATGCTCTGAGGCGATCGGTTCACGAGCAATTGTCGATCTTTCAATCGCCGCTGCCATGTCGAACATTAGTCCGCCGCGTCCACGCGACGCTGGGGTAAAACGCAGTTTCACAATTGTGGCGAGCCAGTTTAACGGGCAATACGTGCAGGGCCTCATCAATCACGCCACGGAAGAACTGCGCACGCTTTCGCCAGGCGCGACGATTTCTCTCCAGCGAGTGCCCGGCGCGTTCGAGATTCCAATCGTCGTCCGCGAGCTGGCCTCGCAAAAAAAAGCGGACGCGATCATCGCCCTGGCCGTCATATTGAAAGGTAAAACAGGCCACGCGGCCAATCTCAGCCGCTCCGTGACCGACGCGTTGCAACGCATTGCCGTTGATCACGGCGTGCCGGTAATCAACGCTGTCCTCAGCCTCGACAATGAAACTCAAGCGCGCGAGCGTTGTCTTAAGAATAAAATCAATCGCGGGACGGAAGCCGCGCGGGCCGCAGTGGAAATCGCCGGCGTTATGTCGAATCTGCGCGCAAAATAAGTTTTATGGGGAAACGACGCCGGGCCCGTGAAGCCGCCATTCAATATCATTTCTGGCGCGATCTTCAGCGTGGCGAAGGACCGGAGCACATCGCCGACTTTTGGGAGTTTTGCCCGGGCACGCCGCGCGTGCGCGAATTCGCCCAGCCGCTCATCGAAGGAATGGTCGCGCACCTTCCCGAGATTGATGAGCGCATTTGTCGCTACTGCGAGAATTACGAGTTCCATCGCATC
>DMCG01000151.1:3365-3585 GCA_003445855.1 Spartobacteria bacterium
GTTTCGTCAACGGCATTCTCGATCGTGTGAAAGACGATTTGAAGCGTCCGTTGCGTGAAGCGGTGCAGAAACCAGCGCCGGACGCAGCGAAATAAATTGTTGTAGGGCGGCCATCTTGGCCGCCTTTTGCCAATTAGACGGCGGCGAAGATCGCCGCCCTACAAACCAGCGAATGAACTTCTTCCAATCGCTCGCTCAAACATTTGCCGGCAAGCCAATC
>DMCG01000033.1:0-145 GCA_003445855.1 Spartobacteria bacterium
CGGAGCGTTTCGGCACAACCATGGAGCCGCTGCTAACCTCTCCGATGCCGCCCGTGCGCGTGGAACTGGCGACCGCGAAAACAATTGCCGCAGCCGAGCCGGAGGCAAGTGTGAGCGAGACGACCAAGCCGCCGTCGCTCCGGCC
>DMCG01000033.1:444-668 GCA_003445855.1 Spartobacteria bacterium
AGCATTTCGTTGCATGATCCAATCTCGGAAAAAAAGGAAGCGCGGCGGGCAGACGACCCCGCGTCACCGGCTCCCGCTAAAATTCCTTTTCATCTTCCACCGAACGGAACGGGTGCGCCCGCCTCTGAGACAGTTCCAGCCTTAAGCGGGCCGCCCGTTCCAACTGCTTTACCGGTGCCGCAGGCGCCCGCGCGAATTCCTTTCAAGGTTACTGCGCCCTGCAA
>DMCG01000033.1:892-2783 GCA_003445855.1 Spartobacteria bacterium
CAGGAAATTCTGAAGAATTTGCCCGCGACTGCAATGACATTCGCCCCAAATTCATCCGCGTGCCTGGAATTGAGCCGGAGCAGCAAACGGGGTTGACGACCAAATCACCGCCGGGAAAAGAATGCGAAGGCAAAATCGCGTTGGCGCTGACTGTGGTTCTGGAAGAGGTGCCGGCATTCCAGTTGAATGGAAGTCCATCGGCTGTTCCGGAAGATGTCCGTGTAGAATTTCCCTTGTCTTTGATTGAGCCCCAGCTGGCGAGCGGACGAGTTGTCGTTTCTCCGAAGGTTCTGCAAAAGGCAATGCCTGAGATTTATCGCGAGCTTCTCAAGGTCGATCCGGTGGAAACGCCGGTGTCATTGCCGTTGCAGGAAATTCTGAAGAATTTGCCTGCGACTGCCTTGCGAATGCGCGACGACCAGGAAGAAATCGTATTGAAAGAAACGATTGAGACGCCGTTCTCAATCAAAGCCGATGAAGACGCGAAACGCTTCCAGGCCGCCGCCGAGCGTGTTCCAAAAGTTTCCGAACAATCGTCGGAGCAATCGCAACTCGAAGAAAAGATCGACAAGCAGCGCGAAGACCTGTCCGCCGTAGCCTCGGCGAAGGAGGAAAAACTCGACGCCAAGAGCGTCATCGCCCGCGCCCATGCCCTCCCAGGCGTGGCAGCTTGCGCAATTACGTTCGCTGATGGTTTAAGTCTCGCGGGGAATTTGCCCGCGGAACTCGCGACCGAGGGCCTGTGCGCGGTGGCGCCAGCGGTCCTGCAAAAGATCGACAAGCACATGGTCGGCACCAAGCTCGGCCCGCTCAGGGCGGTGACGCTGCATGCCGCAAAATCGCCGGTCACATTTTTCATGCACGGCAACATCTGTTTGGCGGCTTTGCATGCCGGCGACGAACTCGCCTCCGAGAGTCGCAACCAGCTCGCCACGATGGTGGAGGAACTTTCCCGGACTTACTCGCAACCGGAGCCTTCTCATGTCGATCATTAATTACGCGAGCCGCGAGATTCAATTTAAGATCGTTTATTATGGCCCTGCACTTTGCGGCAAGACCACCAACCTCGGCTACATCCACCAGCGGATTAACCCGCAAAACCGCGGCGATCTCATCTCGCTTGCCACGGCCTCGGATCGCACGCTTTTTTTCGACTTTCTGCCGCTCAATGCCGTCATAATCAAAAGCTTTGTCACCAAGTTTCAGCTTTACACCGTTCCTGGCCAGGTGATTTACAACGCCACGCGCCAGCTCGTTTTGCGCAGTGTCGATGGGATCGTGTTTGTCGCCGATTCCCAGTGGGAGAAAATGGAGGAGAACGTCGAGAGTTTCAAAAACCTCGCGGACAATCTGGCCAGACAGAACATCTCGATCAGCGATGTGCCGTGCGTGCTTGAGTATAACAAACGCGATCTGCCCAACATCGCACCCGTCAACTACATGGAATACGCCTTGAACAACGGGAAAAAGCGTCTCCAGACTTTCGAGGTCATTTCCAGCACGGGACAGAACGTTTTCGCCGCGCTCAATGCCGTCTCCCAAATCCTGCTCCACAAGTTCAGCAAGCAAAGCGACGTGCCGCAAATAACAGCGCCGCCAGTGGCAATTCCGGTTGAACCGCCGGCGCCGCGGACCCAGAACGCTTCCATATGAATTCGATTCCGGTCTTAACCATTGAAGATGTCGCGATGCTGGACGGCGTTCTCGGCGATTTCTTGAAAAAAGCGGAGGCGGAATTGACGGTCGTGATCGATCGCGGCGGCAACGTCATCTCGCAATTTGGCGATATGAGCGTAATGGACGTCACAATCATCGCCGCGCTTGCGGCGGGTTCATTTGCCGCGACGCGCGAACTGGCGCGCCGCATTGGCGAGATGGAATTCAACGCTCT
>DMCG01000033.1:3143-3402 GCA_003445855.1 Spartobacteria bacterium
GTTTTTGGAGCGCACACCACCGTTGGCCTGGTCCGATTTTATTCTGCCGCTACGGCGCAAAGTGTGGCCGCGATTCTAAAATCGCTCCAGCGCAACGGCCACGGTCTGGCCTTCGACGCTGCCGACATTTCCGCCGCACCGATCTTTGCCGATCACTAAGATCGACATACGAAAACATAACGCCGGGGAGCCGCCTGCTCCGTGTTTTGTTTTACGGATGTCTGCTGCAGGGTGCCGGGTGGAGAGGTGCCTTTCATTT
>DMCG01000031.1:0-1685 GCA_003445855.1 Spartobacteria bacterium
CTGGCGGTGGAGAAATTGATGGGCTGGGAAATTCCGCCGCGCGGAAAGGCGATTCGCACTATTTGCTGCGAGACATCGCGCATCTCGTCGCACCTGCTTGGTTTCGGCGCGATGGCTCTCGATCTTGGCGCGATGACCGCGTTTCTCTACACATTCACTGAGCGCGAGAAACTCTACGATCTCTTCGAGCTGCTGACCGGCGCGCGTTTCACCACTTCCTACACGCGAGTCGGCGGGCAGATTCGCGATTTGCCGGAAAATTTTATTCCACAGCTCGAGAAATTTCTCGACGGGTTCATTCCGCAACTCGACGAAGTGGACAAGCTGCTCACGCGCAATCGGATTTTTGTCGATCGAACGCGCGACATCGGCGTCATCCCGAAAGATCGCGCGATTGCCTACGCGCTTTCCGGCCCAAATTTGCGCGGCAGCGGGATCGAGCATGATTTGCGGCGCAAGCATCCTTACCTCGACTACGATAATTACGATTTCGACGTCGTCGTCGGCAGTGCGGGCGATTGCTACGATCGTTACCTCGTGCGCATCGAAGAGATGCGACAGAGCGTGCGCATTTTGCGTCAGGTGATCGACAAATTACCGGGCGGGCCGATTAATGTCGTCGATTGGAAAAACATGACGCCTCCGAAATCGCGCGTCATGACCAAGATGGAAGAGCTCATTCATCATTTCATCGTCGTGACCGAAGGACTCGACGCCCCGCCCGGCGAAGTTTATTTCGCGGCGGAAAATCCGAAAGGCGAGCTCGGCTTTTACATCAACAGCAAAGGAGGCGGCGTGCCGCACCGGCTGAAAATCCGCGCGCCATCATTTGTCAATCTCAGCATTTTGCCGGAACTTCTACCGGGTTGCATGGTGAGCGATGTTCCCGCGGTGCTGGGCAGTCTGGACTTTGTCATGGGCGAATGCGACAGATGAACATGTCGATCTTACGATTATTGCCGCGAATGGCGGCGACATTCGTGCTCGTGCTCATGCTCGCAACCGGCACATCGTGCACCGGCAAACGCATCACAAAAGCGAATGTGGAGGAAGTCTCCGAGGGAATGTTGAAGAAACAGGTGGAATCGATTCTTGGCCCGCCCACGGACATCGATAACAAAGATTTCGTCATCATGAAAAAGACGACCTACGTTTACCGGCAGGGCAAGGACACGGTGACGATCGTTTTCAAAGACGACAAGGTTACGGACAAACAGAGCACGTTGTCCGACTAATTTTTCTCTTTCGTGGACTCGACGAGCACACGCGTTCCCGCCGAGTTGGAGTGGAAAATGGATGAGGCGATCAGCCATTATCCAGCGGACCGACGACGCAGCGCGGCCCTGCCGCTCTTGCATCTCTGGCAGGAGCATTTCGGATTCATCAGCGACGAAGGTGTAAATTGGATCGCGAACAAGCTCCACTTGCAGCCAATCAACATTCTCGAGCTCGTCACATTTTATCCGATGTTTCGCCAGCAGAGCGCCGGCAAGACGCACATCCGCGTTTGTCGCACGTTGAGCTGCGCGATGGCAGGAAGTTATCGCCTGATGGAAAATTTATCCGCGGCGGCCGGCATCGACCGCAAGATCGACAATAACGGGATGCACAATCCGATCTCCGTCAGCGCCGACGGCAATTACAGCATCGAGTTCGTCGAATGTTTGGCCAGTTGCGGCACCGCG
>DMCG01000031.1:1967-2762 GCA_003445855.1 Spartobacteria bacterium
AAAACAAACATCAAACATCAAACATCAAACATCTCCCCATCCGCTCGAGCATCGCTTGATTTTCAAGAACATCGGCCGCGCCGATTGGAAGATCGACATTGACACGTATCTGGAGGACGGCGGTTACGAGCAGTTGAAAAAAGCCGTGACCATGTCGCGGACCGACATCGTCAACGAAGTGAAAACTTCCGGCTTGCGCGGGCGTGGCGGCGCTGGATTTCCGTGCGGCGTGAAATGGAGCTTCATCAAGCCGGAGGAGAAGAAGCCCATCTACTTGATCTGCAACGCGGATGAGTCGGAGCCGGGAACTTTTAAGGACCGCTACATCATTCATGAAGATCCGCATCAACTGCTCGAAGGGATCCTGATTTCCTGCTTCGCCCTCAACGCGGGGACGGCGTACATATATATAAGAGGCGAGTTCCCGGAAGGGGCGAAAATCCTGGAGCGCGCAATCGAGGAAGCCCGCGCACACAATTTCCTCGGCAAAGACATTCTCGGCTCAGGATTCGATGTCGATGTTTACATTCATCGCGGGGCCGGCGCTTACATTTGCGGCGAAGAAACCGGCCTGATCGAATCGCTCGAGGGCAAGCGCGCTTATCCCCGCATCAAGCCTCCATATTTTCCGGCGGTGCTCGGGCTCTACATGTGCCCGACGATCGTGAACAACGTCGAGACGCTCTGCCACGTGAAGCACATCATCGCGATGGGCGGCGCGAAGTACGCGCAACTCGGCCGGCCTAACAATACCGGCACGCGCATCGTTTGCGTGAGCGGCGACGTGCAGCGGCC
>DMCG01000116.1:0-926 GCA_003445855.1 Spartobacteria bacterium
TGGAGTGGTTGATGAATATCGCCGACGTAATGCGTCAGCAAAATGATTGCGACAGGTTTGGTGATCTTGCGCGGGTTGTCCTCCGGCGTCTCATCCTTCAAGACGCCGACGCAGTAACTGATCATGTGCACCACGTCCCATTGGCTGCGGCCGGTCTTGCCGTCCGAATATTTTTGCGCGTTGAGAACCGGAACGTCCGTGTAATGAAACCAATGATGCGACGGCATCGACAAGTTTGGATCGTGCGTCGGCTGATTGGCGCGCCAGAAATCGCGCAGTTGATCGTCGATCTTTGGATGCTCGGAGTAATGGGGGAACTGATTTACGTCATCGGCACCCTTTTTGTCCCAGCTTTTGATCTCATCGGGAATGACGGCCGCTTTCTCAAGCGTAATTCCGTCGATCAACATCTTTACCTTCGCGCCCGTGGGCGTGTTTGCGAGACGATTATCGGCAATTCCGCCAACGATTTCATGACCGGTCGGCCCGTAAGCGAGCGAGCTGCAGGCGAAGAGAACAATTGCGCCTAACGAAATGAAAATCGATTTCTTCATGTTTGGTTCTCGGATTGAAACTCCGCCGTCAAGCTTGCGCGGATTTCCTCAATGCGCGCGAGCAACTTGTCAAAATGTGACCCCGGCCAGTAGATCTGGCCGCAACCGGTGCAGCGTCGAAATTGTTCGTAATAGATTTTCGTGAGCGGCTCGAGCTCTTCGATGATTTCGCCCTTTTCGACTGGTTCGAGCAGAGCATTGCAATGCAGGCAACGCGTGAATGGAGCGAAAGCCAAGAACAGGTCAAAACGGCGCAACACTTCGATCGTTTGCTCCAGCGGTTTTTGCGACCGCAAATAGTAGCCATGTCGCACAATTCCGTGCATGAGCAGGCGGCGATCGCGAGTGAGCAGGGCGCGATTGTCGATCTTC
>DMCG01000116.1:1230-10085 GCA_003445855.1 Spartobacteria bacterium
GCAATAAACTTCTCAATATGACTAGCTTGCAATCGATTTTCTGGTAAAAGTATGCGCATGTTAACCGGATAAACGTCGACATCTGTGTCCCGCTCCACGACATAGGCAAAGTCAACAGGCTGACGGTTGATCAGGATCAAATCGACCTCGGGGTGCGGGACACCGCACGACTCAATCACGTCCTTTATTGAAGTTTTCTCGCGGAATTGGCGCTCGACGATCGCGTTCTTTGATTTCAGGAAGAATGAGAGATCGCCATGAAATTTGAGGCGAACTGTGAATGGGTTCACATCACTTACTAACCTTCGCGTCCGAATACGCGTACTCAAAAGCTGTCCCGCGTGGCCGGGCCATGAAGCGGCCGGGGCCGAGCGGTTCGTCTTCGCCATAATAAAGATCCATTTGCCATCGGCGCAGCCCGCCGCCCGTATCGACAATTTTCCAGCGGGTACTGGCAAAAACTTGCCGCACAGTTTGCACTGGCGTCTCAACGATTGCGCCGTAGCCCAGGCCGTGCCGTCCGGCGCGCGTGGCGGCGGAGAACCGCGGAACCAGCGGCGCAGCCCCGCGTCCTGCGACGTGCCGGGCGAAGCTATAGGAATTGCCGCCGCTGTAACGAAGGTAATCGCAGCCATTGACCGGCTCGCGCAGCCGGCCGAAGCCTTCTTTTCGCACCGAAACAAGAAAGTCGCGCGGATATTTTCGTCCACGCAATCCCGGCCGCGTCACCGGTGTCGCATCGAAGCCGCGCTCGAACGTAAAACCGGTTTCCATCGGCGTGTAGTAAAGCGTGCAGACGACGAAGTATTCGCCGTTATGCCCTTGCGGACGCCGCGCGAGTTTTTCATTTTCTTGAGCAAGACGCCGCACGACTTCGGGCCATGGAATGTCGGCTCGAACATCGGTCAAGATCGACAACGAACATGCGAGCGCGATGCAACTCGCAATCAGTCGCCAAAGACCGGTTCGATCGGGCCGCCAATTAATATCTCGATGGGAAGGCGCTTCCATTCGTATTCATAAGGTGGTTGCTTCCACTGGAATTGATCGCCGTGGATCTTGCGGATGCGCTTGATGATTTCCACGCCCGTTTTGAAAGGCTGAAAATTGTCCCGATCGACCACATGCAATTGCGCGCCGCGGCAAAGTTCTCCGGCGAATTTGTGAAACGTCGGCTGAAAATAATTTTCCCGGAAGAAAACCCCGGGCAGCTTCAAGTTGTTGAGTTCGCGGCAAAGCGCTTCCGCATTGATAAACGGCGACCCGAAAATTTCGAAGGGACGGGTCGTCCCGCGACCTTCGGAAATATTTGTGGATTCGAGCAAACACATTCCCGGATAAACGGTGGCAGTGTCGAGCGCGGGCATGTTTGGCGACGGCATTACCCAGGGCAGACCGGTTTGATCGAACCACATGGCGCGCTCCCAGTTTTTCATCGGCAAGATCGACAATCGACAACCGGGAAAAGCTTCATCTCGAAACTGCTCGGCTAACTCGCCAATGGTGCGGCCGTGTCGAACCGGAAGCGGATGCATCCCGACGAACGATTTGTAAGCTGGATCGAGCGTCGGTCCTTCTGTCGTCACACCATTGATCGGATTTGGCCGGTCGAGCACGACGACCTGCACGCCATGTTTTTCACAGGCGCGCATGCAAAGATAGAGCGTCCAAATAAAAGTGTAATAACGCGCGCCCACGTCTTGAAGATCGACAAGTAGAACATCGACATCTTTCAACATTTCCGCGGTCGGTTCGCGATGTTCGCCGTAGAGACTGTAAACTGGAATGCCCAGACGCGGATGTTCGTAGCTTTGCCATTCCACCATGTTGTCCTGCGTCTGGCCGAGAAACCCGTGCTGCGGGCCAAAGAGCGCGCAAAGTCGGAACAAATCCCCGTTGTGTCGCTCCAGAATATGCGATGCGTGTTCGAGATCTGCCGTAACCGAGGCCGGATGCAGCAGCGCTCCGATGCGCGCGCCGCGGAGTTTTTCCGGCCAAAGTTCGCGGAGATGATCGAGCGGAAGGTCGACGCGCACGCGTGAGTTATAACACAACCATGGCGTTGTAGCTGCCGCTGTCCTCAGCGGCAGAACCGATAGACCTGCCGCCAGAGACGGCGGCAGCTACAACCGTTTCCGCAAGGCGACACTGGTGACAATAGCGATGGCCGTTACGCAGGCGCAGAATTTCGCGAAAAGCTCGCCATGCCGCGCGTAAAACGTGAGTTGTCGATCTTGCGGCACGTTCACCTCGCCGGCGAGCACGCCTTCGGTGAAAGTGCCGCCAGTTTCATCCTGCAACAATTGCGTGACGCGGCCGAACTCATTTACGAAACAAGTCACGCCGGTATTTGCCGCACGCACCATCGGACGGCGCGTCTCGACACAGCGGAAAATGGCGTTCGCCAGATGCTGTTGCGAACCGGCCGAATGCAAAAACCAGCCATCGTTCGTTACGTTCGCGAGCAGGTTCGCTCCTTTAAGAACGAATTGCCTCGTCAGCTCGCCGATTGTGTCCTCAAAACAAATGAGCGGTGCCACCTGCACGTCGCCACTCGTTAGGCGAAAAATTGTGTACTCTTTGCCGACATCAAAATCGCCCGGCACCCAATTGCTCGCGACAACGGCGAAAAGCGGAAACGAATGGCGAAGTGGAATGTATTCACCAAACGGCACGAGATGAAGCTTGCGATAAATTTGCACGTGCTGGCCGGCATCCGAAACGAGTGCGGCAGCATTATAATCGTGTCCATTCTCCAAATCGATTGTTCCGAGGAGCAAGTCTGTCTTTGTCGATGCAGAAAAATTCATGACAAAACGATAACTTTCTCCGTTTTCGTCGCGCACAGGGTCGGGCATGGAACTTTCCGGCCAAACCAACAAATCCGTCGGCGGATTTGAGCGCAGTGCCACCTCGCTCAAGCGCGTGAACCGGTCGAAAATTTGCGCGGTGAACTGCGGATCGAACTTTTGTTGTTGCGCGATGTTGGCTTGAACCGCCGCGACGTGCAGCAGTTTTGTTTGCGAAGGGTTGCGAGCGACCTGCCAGCCAAACACCAGCAAGCCGACAACCCCCAACATGGTGAAGTTTATGTCCCAGTGCGGTCGCATTCGACGTGTTCGCGCCTCGAGAAACAAACGCAGTGGAATCGTGACCGCGATGACATTGACGAACGCAATGACAAACGACAACCCGATCACGCCGGTGAATTGCGCGATTTGGATGAGCGGCCATTTGGCCCAGAGCGCGACGCCGAGCCCGTTCCAACCAAACCCGCCGAAGAGCCATCCGCGGATCCACTCATGGGTGCTCCACGCGGAAGCGAGGAGGAAGGCAAGCCACAAGTTGTTTGTCGATCTTAGCCATGGTGAAGTTGGTATCGCCGTCGCCGGCTTGCCGGCGCGCTCGAGCATTTCGCTCCACTTGTCTTTTGTTGGTTCCAGTTTCGTTAGGCCGGGCCTAACGAGTCCGCAAAACCAGCTCCAAAACGCAAAATTCATTCCGAGATAGAGCGAGAGCAGCAGGGGCAAACCGTGCAGCCAGAAATTTTCAAACAAAGTCCCGAGCGAACCAAGCCAGCCAAATATTCCTGTAAAAAAAACAATGCCTGCGACGTAGCCGAGGAGGAGATCGCGCAACCATCGGCGTTTTGAATTTTCTCCAGAAAACCAAGTGGCCGCGATCAGCGGAGTGAGCGCAACCCAGCAAAACCAGCTTTGATTAAAAGGCGGGAAGCAGCCGATGCCAAGCAACCCGCTCGTGATTGCGGCGAGCCACGGCCAGAATGGCAGCGCCTTTCGTAACGCGCTCACTTCGCGCACGTCAGCCGCGCCGGCGCCGCGTTTGTTCGCGCCGACGGCCCGGTTGGATCGCATCCCGCAAATCACGCGCGTAGGAAGCGTTCACGCGAAAGACGCTGCGCTCGACATCCTCCATCGAACGCAGGTTCACCTTGTCCGAAAGCACGTAGCCGAGCGAGATAAGCCCATTGAGCTCATCGAGAAACTCCGCGGTTTCCATCTCGCCAATTTGCTCCACCAACACCTTCCCGTAAGTTGGCGCTCCGCTCAGGCCCATTGCTTTCAGGAGCGTGATCTCGCCACCATTCAAATTAATATCACGTCGCATAATTAACTTTCGACAACGAATCGACAACTGTCGAGCCGCTCATCGCGCGAGCCGCGCGTGCACGTCTTTCTGTATCGAATCCCAAACTCGCTCCAGGCGCTCATCGATCTCCATTTTAATTTTCTCCAGTTGCTCGGCACTAAATTTTCCCTTTTCCGGCCGGTGTTGCGCGAAAATGTAGTATTTAATTTTTGGCTCCGTCCCCGAACCGCGCACCGCAATGCGTGTCCGATCCTCCAGTTCGAAGATCGACATCTTCTGCCTGGGAACCTCGTCACCTTCGACGTCGCGAATCGTTTCCATTTCAAAATTTGTGATGCGCGTCACTTTTGCGCCGAGCATTTCGGCTGGCGGCGCACTCGCATAAGATTCGAGTAGCCGCGCGATTTTGCTCGCACCTTCTGCGCCTTCGAAATAAAGCGACGCGTTTTTTTCCGCGAAATAGCCGAACGCCGAAAAAAGTTCATCGAGCAGTTGATCGACCGTTTGATTTCTCGACTTTGCGTAAGCGGCGACTTCGCAAAACATGATCGCACCGGCGTTTCCATCTTTGTCGCGCACAAAATCGGCGCCGCTATAGCCGTAACTTTCTTCGCTGCCGAACACGTAAAAGGACGAGTCCGCGAGTCGTGCCGTTCGCGTTTCCTCTTCTGAAAGCCGGCGATACTTCTGGCGAACGTCCACCGGCAGCGCGCGCTCGTATTTCTCCAGCTTCGCACCGAAATATTTGAATCCGGTCAGAGTCTCGACACAGCGCAAGCCGTAATGCTCGGCGATTACCTTTTGCAGATCGGTCGTGACAAATGTTTTGATGATGACAGCGCGGCTCGCGTTCTCTTTGTTCAGCACGCCAATGTCGAAGAGCGTCTTTATCCGGTAATAAGCGAGCAACGATCCGATTTGGTTGCCGCTGATCAGTTTCATCCCGCCAGTCGAGCTGCGCACGGCCACGCCCAGCCGGTCGCAGTCCGGGTCGGTTGCGATGACAAGATCGGATTTTTTTTGCTGCGCGAGCGCGATTCCCATTTGCAATGCCTCGGCATTTTCCGGATTCGGAGATTTCACCGTCGGAAATCGTGGGTCGAAGCGATCCTGCTCCGCGACGATCTCGAAATTGAAACCGAGGCGTTTGAGCATCGGTTTCAAAGTGACGCTGCCGGTCCCGTGAAGCGGAGTGAAGACGATGCGCAGCGATTTCGCCGCCCGAACAACTTTTGGATCGACAATTAACGTCGCGAGCCGCTCCATGTAAGCCTCATCGACATCGTGCCCAAGTGTCGTGACGGCTCCTTGTCGATCTTTTGGCAGCGGTTTGTAGGTTTCGCTCGTGATCGCATTCACTTTTTCGATGATTCCGCTGGCGTGCGGTTCGACCACCTGCGCGCCATCGGCAAAATAAACTTTGTAACCATTATCGTGCGGCGGGTTATGGCTGGCGGTGATGACAACGCCGGCGCTTGCATTCAAGTGTCGAACGGCGAACGATAATTCCGGCGTCGAACGCGGCCCGTCGAAGATGCAGGCGTCGCATCCATTTTCGGACGCGACCTTCGCCGCAAGCTCTGTGAATTCTTTGGAAAAAAATCGGGTGTCATGTGCGACCACGATTTTTGGCGGATTGTCGATCTTATTGCGCGCGTGCCACGCCTGGACGTACGCCACCAGTCCCTGCGTTGCGCGACTAACATTGTAAAGGTTCATCGCGTTCGTGCCGATGCATGGAAACTCTGGTCGCTCCTTAAGTGCCGCACTGCCGCGTTCCGCCGCGGTCACAATCTTACCGATGGTGCGGCCGCGCAGTCCGCCGGTGCCGAATTCCAACGTTTTATAAAACCGATCGTTCAGTTCCGCCCATTCATTGTCAGCAACCAGCTCTTCGACGACGCGCGAATAAAGATCCGACGGCGCGGCGGCCAGAAACGCGCGAATGTTTTTCCCCGCCGAGGCCAACAACTTCCCATCCATCAACGCACGATTGATTGCGTGCAGATTTTTTGTTGTCACGGACATCGCAGCCAACTTTCCAACGCAGGTGCGCTTTGCAAGCGATCTCTCTTCTCTGCATCACGAGAGATCGGCTTGAACGGCGCGATGCTATGTGGCACAACGGCCAGCGGTGGACCCGAAAACTTTCTTCGGCGAACTCAAGCGACGCAATGTTTATAGGGTCGCGGTTGCCTACGCGGTCGTGGCATGGCTGCTCATTCAGGCAGCGTCGATTCTGTTTCCGACGTTCGAAGCGCCGATGTGGATGATGAAGGTCTTGGTCGCGCTCATTGCGCTCGGATTTCCGATCGCACTGATATTGTCGTGGGCGTTTGAAATTACGCCCGAAGGAATTGTCCGCGCAGAAGATGTCGATCTTAGCAAATCGATCGCGCGCAAAACCGGCCGCAAAATTACAGCAGGGGTCGTCGTGATCGCGATGATCGCGCTTGGTTTGATGGTATTTCGGTTTGTCGGAAAGAACACGGCGCTTGAACAACGCGCTACCTCAATCCTCCTGAAATCGATTGCCGTGCTCCCGTTCGAAAACCTCAGCGCGAATCAGGAGAACGCATTTTTTGCCGATGGCGTGCAGAACGAAATCCTCACCGACCTGGCAAAAATCGCTGATCTCAAAGTCATCAGCCGCACGAGTGTGATGCAATACAAGAATGCAACCGCACGCAACGTACGCGAGATTGCCCAGCAGCTCGGCGTCGCCTACGTGCTCGAAGGTACCGTTCAACGCGCGGCCAACCGCGTAAGAGTAACCGCGCAACTCATCGACGCTCGCACCGATGCCCATCGCTGGGCGCAGCAGTACGATCGGCCGATTGACGATGTCTTCGCCATGCAAAGCGAGATTGCCAAAACGATTGCGGACCAGCTTCAAGTCAGGCTCTCGCCTAACGAGAAAGCAGCGATCGATGTACGACCGACGCGGGATTTGGAGGCGTTCGATATCTATCTTCAGGCCAAGGAGTTGATCAACACCTTTCATGATACGCCTGATTGGAAGGAGACTTTGCTTAAAGCAGTTCGATTACTCGATGAAGCAATTTCGAGGGACGGGAATTTTGCCCTCGCCTATTGCTGGGCGGCGCAGGCCCACACAGCTCTGTATTGGTTCGGTCTCGACCACACGCCAGCTCGGCTGGCACAAGCTAAGGCGAACGCGCAAAAAGCGCTCGTTCTTGCCCCCGACTTGGGCGAAGCGCATCTGGCTCAAGCATTGGTTTATTACCACGGCAATCGCGACTATGTGCGTGCTCGTGAGGAACTTGCGATCGCGCGGCGGACGATCCCAAACAACGCGGAGGTCTATTCAATCACCAGTTGGATTGATGGGCGGCAGGGCCAATGGGAGGAGGCGGTCAAAAATCAAGAAAAAGCCGCCGAGTTGGATCCACGAAATTCAAAAATTCTGAACGCTCTTGCTGTTCTCTACGATGTGCTGCGCAGATATGACCAGGAAGAAGTTGTATTCGATCGTGCGATCGCGGCGAATCCCAGCTCGACCGCGTACTTCCAAATGATGCGCGCGGAGATTGAATTGGAAAAAGGAAATATAAAAACGGCGCGCTCTGGATTGGACTCTTTGCCCGCTGGCTATGATCCTGACGGCGCGGTAACCTCGACGCGGATTAATCTCGCTTTGTATGCGCGCGATCCAGCAGCAGCGGCAAAGATCCTCGCGGCATCGAAACTTGAAGAGCTCGTCGGCGGCACCGGCTCGCTTCTGCCGCGCAATTGGTTCGAGGCGTTGATTGCACGAGCCCAAGGCGACGCGCAGAAAACGCGCGAAGCATTTTCTGCCGCGCGCCTGAAAATGGAGGCAAAGCTGCACGACCAGCCCGACGATGGCGTCTTACTCGCGATGCTTGGACTGATCGATGCGGGACTTTCGCGCAAGCAGGAGGCACTTGCTGAAGGGCTTCGCGCTGTCGAGTTGCGGCCGATCAGCAACGACGCTGTGGATGGCGCCGCTGTCATCGCAAACCTGGCAATGATTTACACCTGGGTCGGCGACATCGATTCTGCGATAGAACGGCTAGCGTTTCTCGCCAAGACGCCTGGCGGTCCCGATTACGGTCAACTCAAGTTCGATCCTGTCTGGGACGCGGTCCGCGGCGATGTGCGGTTCACGAAAATCGTCGCCTCCCTCGCGCCGAAGTAGGCGGGCTGCTGATCCCTCCGTGAACCTGAAGAATTTCTCGCCGAGCTCAACCGGCCCAACGTTTACAAAGTTGCCGTCGCCGATCGATACACCAACATCGCGGCGGCGATATCTTCCACCGCCATGCCCAGGGATTTGAAAATCGTGGTTTCGTTTGCGCGCGAGTCGATAAGACCTGCGAGTGCCTGGCCGAGCTCTGCATAAATCTTCGCTCCGGAAAGAATCACATCGCCGGATTCTTTCATCGCGCCTTCGCGGGAATCCACAAAAACGACGTTCGTCATTGCGCGATCGTCCAGTTCGCGCCAATCCGGGCGGCAAGCGCCGACGGCGTTGACGTGACAACCTGGCTTTAACCATGCGCCTTGCAAGATCGACATGCGCGAGCTTGTCGCCGTGACTACGACATCCGCATCGCGTACGGCCGCCTCAGCCGGCATCGCCGTGGCGCCGATCTCTTCCGCGAAGCGCTCAGCATGTGCTGGTGTGAAACTCCACACGCGAACTTCCTCGAATTGTCTAACGAGTCGCAAAGCTGCATGGTGACTGCGCGCTTGCACACCAC
>DMCG01000116.1:10259-11688 GCA_003445855.1 Spartobacteria bacterium
ACAGCGGCGGTTCGCATTTCAGTGATCAATCTTCCATCCATCACCGCAAGCGGCGCGCCCGTCTCCGGATCAACCAGAAAAATTGTAGCCATATGCGTCGGAATATCACGCTCGGCGTTTGACGGATAAAAGGTCACGATTTTCAAACCGAGCCCATTGGCCAACGCCGGCATCATGCCGAAAAAACCTCCGGGCGGATCAACCGTGATGACTAACCGGACAGGCTGAATTACTTTGCCAGCTGAGAAATCGATCAGCGCCTTCTCCATCGCCGGAATCAATTCCTCCATTCGCAAATGCCGCCGGACTTGTTCTTCGTCGAGATACAACATCAGATGATTGCTCCGCTTTCGAGAGCACACGTTGTAGCGGCCGCTACTTCAATCGTCGAAGAAAAACCATTGCTGCGATGCGCGCCGCGGGCTAATTCCGGTTTGCCGCGCGCATAGGCATGAACATTCACGAGTATCAAGCGAAGGAATTGCTGCAAAAATTCGGTGCGGCGACGCCGCGTGGAAAAGTTGCTTCGACTCCGGATGAAGCGGAGCAAATCGCCCGCGAGCTGGGAGATGTCGATCTCGCCACGGGACGAGTCCGTCCGAATGGCGGACTTGTCGTCAAAGCGCAGATTCATGCTGGCGGCCGAGGAAAGGGAACTTTCACCAATGGGTTTAAAGGCGGCGTGCATCTTTGCAAATCGCCAGCCGAAGCGCGCGAGCTTGCGAGCAAGATGCTGGGACAAACTTTAGTCACGCACCAAACCGGACCAGCGGGCCGCCTGGTAAACAAAGTGCTGGTGGCGGAATCAGCCGAGATCGCGCGTGAAATTTATTTCGCCATTCTGCTCGATCGCGCGACAGCCGCGCCGTTGATCGTCGCCAGCACGGAAGGCGGCGTGGAGATCGAAGCGGTGGCGGAGAAGTCGCCGGAGAAGATTATGCGCGAACATGTCGATCCGCTGGCCGGCTTGCAGCCGTTTCAGACGCGCAAACTCGCGAAGCAACTCGCGTTTGAACCATCACAAACAAAAGCCGCGTCGAAATTGTTCGATGGACTTTTCCGCACGTTCATCGGGCTCGATTGCTCGATGATCGAAGTGAATCCGCTCGTGGTGACGACCAAAGGCGATGTGCTCGCGCTCGATGCGAAATTTAACTTCGACGACAACGCGCTCTATCGGCATCCCGAAGTCGCGGCCATGCGCGACACGGCCGAGGAGGATCCGCGCGAAGTTGAGGCCTCAAAACATGGACTGAACTACATCGGTCTCGACGGAAACATCGCCTGCCTCGTTAACGGGGCCGGTCTGGCGATGGCCACAATGGACATCATCAAGTTTTACGGCGGCAGCCCGGCCAACTTCCTCGATGTCGGCGGTGGCGCGACCGAGGAGCAGGTGACTGAAGCTTTCAAGATTCTGATCGCAGAC
>DMCG01000129.1:0-1113 GCA_003445855.1 Spartobacteria bacterium
ATGGCGAACGAAAGAAAAAACTCACGCTCGATGTCAATCTTCTCTTCAACCAACACAGCTTCGACTGGAAACTGTCCAACTTTTATCGCCAGCATGCGCGCCGCATGAGCGCGAACATCATCTGGCTCTTTGGCGAAGGCCACCCCGCCAATGCCGGCGCGCCCGGTGGTCCAAGCTTGAATCTTGATGACCACTTCGCCGCCTCCCGCGTTGGCGGGACCGCCGGCGAGTTCGTTGGCCGCCGCCACGGCTTGATCAGCGGTTGAGGCGGCGCGGCCACGCGGAATCTTGAATCCGTTGGCGGCGAGAATGGCTTTGCCTTGATATTCGTGAAGTCGTGCCATGGCTGGGTGCTATTTCCATGATCCTAACCAACTTTCAAAACCGTTTGCGGATCAGAACCTTGAAAAGATATGATGAATTCAATGCGTTTCATTCAGAAACTCTTGATGGCGGTGCTGCCAAACGCTTCGGAGCGATCGGCAGTCACCTTGAGAACTTGCAACGCAAAGGCGGCTTCAAAGGATTTAATCAGAAATCGGTCAGCGTGATCATTTCCGCGACCGATCCACGCAAGCAAAACGCCGTCCACCAAGCAGCGTAATAGTTTTTGGGGAGCGCAGGCAGCTTGCCTGCATTCGCTGGCTGCCAGCCAGCGAAGTCCTTTTAGCGAATGTTTCCGGCAAGCTGCCGGAAACTGCAGGCTAGCAGCCTGCGCTCCCCAATTCTTTCGCCACACGCAGCATGACAGCATGAAATTTCGCGATAACTTCCAACTAAGCACAAACGATCCAGTTTTATGAGCGAGTCTGTTTACATCCTCGGCGGCGGCCGAACCGATTTTAAGCGCAACCTCAAGAAGGAAGGCAAAACGATCCGGGATCTCATCACTGAGTCCGGAAAAAAAGCGATCGACGACGCGAAGATCGATCCGGGCGAAATCAACGCCGGCACGGTCGGCAATTTCAACGCCGGCCAGTTCACCAAGCAATTGCAGCTCGGCGCGTTCATTCCGGAAATCGATCCGAAATTGCGCGGTATCCCGACCATGCACACCGAAGCCGCGTGCGCGTCCGGCGCGCTTTCCGTGTTGCTCGGCGCGCAATGGATCAT
>DMCG01000129.1:1407-3388 GCA_003445855.1 Spartobacteria bacterium
GATTATCACAACGAAAAACCGGAATACGGCGATTTCATGTTCCCGAAATTGTTCGGGCGCATCGCGCAAATTTACATCGACAAGTACGGCGCAAGCGAAGCGGACCTGGCGCAAGTCGCGTGGAAAAATTATGCGCACGCCAAACTGAATCCGCTCGCGCAAATGCGCGACGCCGATCTTACTCTCGATTGCGCGTCGCAAGTGTCCGACAAAAATCCCAGTGTCGCGCCGCCATTGAAAGTCTCCGATTGTTCACAGATTACCGACGGCGCTGCGTCGGTCGTGCTCGTTTCCGGAAAATATTTGGAGAAGATTGGCCGCGATAAAAAGAAAACCGCGCGTCTGCTCGGCTTTGGTCACACGACCGATTATCTGCCGCTCGAGAAAAAAGACGCGCCGACATTTTCAATCGCGCGCAAAGCGGCGGAGAAAGCTTTCGACATGGCCAACTTGAAGCCGCGCGATATGCAAGGCGCGGAAGTGCACGATTGTTTCTCGATCACGGAGATTGTTGCTTACGAAATTCTCGGGCTGGCTGAGCCGGGCAAAGGCGTCGATCTCGTCAAAAGCGGTGCAACTGCGTTGCCGCAGGTGCGCAATCAAAAGAGCGGGAAACTCCCGTTCGAAATTCCTGTCAACACCGGCGGCGGTTTGATCGCCGATGGCCATCCGGTCGGCGCGACCGGTGTGCGGCAGGTTTTCGACGCCTATCAGCAGCTCAGCGAACAAGCCGGCGCGCGTCAGATCGAAAACGTGAAACGTTTTCTCACCTTCAACATGGGCGGAAGCCTGACCACGTCGGTCGCAATGGTCTGGGGCCGCGAATGATTTTTGTAGCGGCGGTCGCTGACCGCGGCAGGCTAATTTATTGATGCATAAGCATCTGCGTCGCCTCGAGCGCGTTTGGATCGAGCCGGCGATCTATTTCGTCACGACGTGCACGAAAGACCGGAAAGAAATCCTTGCCACTCACGAAACTGCTGCCGCGTTAATCGACGAATGGCACTCCGCCCGTGAACGCCATGGCTGGGTTATTGGTCGTTATGTGATTATGCCTGATCACGTGCATTTCTTTTGCGTGCCTGAATGGAAGCAAAGACGTTATCGGACTTCGTTGGCGCATGGAAACGATGGACCAGTCGAAGAATTCACGCGTTGCGAGGTCGCCACTCGACGTCTGTTGCCGGTCTTCCGCGGTCAGCGACCGCGGCTACAACCGGAACGGCGCTTTGGCAGCGCGAATTCTTCGATCATGTGTTGCGGTCAAAGGAAAGCTACAACGACAAATGGAATTATGTCCGTGACAATCCGGTGCGCGCTGGTCTGGCTGTTGTCGCAAATGACTGGCCCTACGCTGGCGAGTTAGAACGACTTGAACTCTAGGTAACGTAACGTTGTCGGCGGCTTAAACTAGTTGGTGATCTTCGCTCGACCTCGTAGCGTGAGCCCGATGAAAATTCCGTTCACACTTGGTGTCGTCGGTCACTTTGGACTGGCGGTGCGCGATCCAAAGAAAAGCGCAAAATGGTTCGCGCGCGCGCTCGGTTTGCGCAAAGAGTTCGAGTTCGAAAATGGCGTCGCCGTCGGCAACGACAACATCACGATCGCATTGTTCAAAGGCAAACCAGCGCCACAAACGATCGATCACATGTCATTCCACCTGCCCAACATGTCGATCTTGCGAAAAGCGCTCGCGCATTTGAAGAAACACAAAGTCGACGTCGAAGATCAGGGCGACGAAATCGGTCCGGAATCGCCGGGCTCGAAGCACATGGGCATCTGGTTCCACGATCTGGATGGGTATCGTTGGGAGTTGAGTGTGCAGGGAGGCCGTTGAATTAGATCGGCATGCGCGCAATGGTTCTCGATAAGCCGCGCCGCCCCCTTCAGCTGCGTGACTTGCCGGAACCAAAGCCCGTCGCGGGACAATTGCGCGTGCGGGTTAGCACGTGTGCGATTTGCCGCACCGATCTTCACGTGG
>DMCG01000129.1:3654-4037 GCA_003445855.1 Spartobacteria bacterium
TCGAAGGATTTTCAATTGGCGAGCGCGTCGGCATTCCGTGGCTTGGCTGGACCTGCGGCCAATGTGTTTATTGTCGATCTTCGCGCGAGAATCTTTGCGATCGCGCACGCTTCACCGGCTACACCATCGACGGCGGTTACGCCGAGTTCGCCGTCGCCGATGCGCGATTTTGTTTTCGATTGCCCAAGCTCTACAACGATGTCGATGCCGCGCCCCTGCTTTGCGCCGGTTTGCTCGGTTATCGTTCGCTCCGCAAAACTGGCGATGCACGCCGACTCGGTATTTATGGTTTCGGCAACGCTGCGCAGTTAATCGCGCAGATTGCTCTTTATCAGCGCCGCGAAGTTTTCGTGTTCACGCGACCGGGTGACAAAGCCGGCCAG
>DMCG01000129.1:4341-4553 GCA_003445855.1 Spartobacteria bacterium
GCGATTATTTTCGCGCCAGTCGGCGCACTGGTGCCGGCAGCGCTGCGCGCGCTAGCTAAAGGCGGCATCATCGTTTGCGGCGGCATTCACATGAGCGACATCCCCTCGTTTCCATATGTCGATCTTTGGGGCGAACGTACCATTTGCTCAGTCGCGAATTTAACGCGTCGCGACGGTGAAGAATTTCTCGAAATCGCGCCGCGCGTTCCCGT
>DMCG01000255.1:0-1836 GCA_003445855.1 Spartobacteria bacterium
CGCCGCCCTTCCCGATGTTGGTTGCGCGCCCAAACGACAGGGTGACCAGGAGTGGGAACCAGTTCCGCCTTCAATCCAATACCGGTCAGTTTTCCGACCAGCCAGTGCGCGCATTCGCTTACTTTGTCCGAATAATCATCGTCGGTTGAGATACTCGGAAACCGCAGAAACGAATAAAAGTCTTCAAGATGACTGGCGCGCATCCTCACATTGTAACGCGGGAACTTTGGCGAGCGAACATAGTTTTTTCGATATAACTGTCGCGCGTGAAAACAATTTGTAGGGCGGCGATTTTCGCCGCCGAAAAAATCTGGCGGCCAGAATGACCGCCCTACAATTCTCAAACGAACATGTCGATGTTAGCGCTTGTCGATCTAAGCTGTAGCCGCTCGCCGCGGCGAGCGTGGCGCCGACGCGCTTAAACACGCATCGCGTCGCCCAGAGGGCGACGGCTACAAAGCACAAAATCTAGCGGTAGAGCGGCGGCCCGTCCCCCGCCAATTGTATGATTTTGCCCTTGTAACCCCCGCCCACTCGCTATATTCACGGTCGAGGCTGACATTTCAGCCGCGGCATGCATTTACAATCGCTCGAACTTCTCGGCTTCAAATCGTTCGCCGATAAAACGACTTTTAATTTTCACGAGGGCGTCACCGCCATTGTCGGCCCGAACGGTTGCGGAAAATCCAATTTGCTTGATGCCGTGCGCTGGGTCCTCGGCGAACAATCCGCCAAATCGCTCCGCGGCGGCGAAATGGCCGACGTCATTTTCAACGGAAGCGACACGCGCAAGGCGGTCGGTTTCGCCGAGGTCTCGCTCACCTTCGGTGATTGCGCAACCGAACTCGACGTCGATTGGCATGAGGTGCGCGTGACGCGCCGCGTTTATCGCGACGGCAACTCCGAATATCTGCTCAACAAGACATCCTGCCGTTTGCGCGATATTCAAAATCTTTTTGCCGACACCGGCGTCGCCCGCAGCGCCTACTCCATGATGGAGCAAGGCAAGATCGACATGATCCTGAGTTCGCGACCGGAAGATCGGCGCGCGATCTTTGAAGAAGCGGCCGGCATTACCAAATACAAAACGCAAAAACGCGAGGCCTTGCGCAAGCTGGAAGCGACAGAGGCAAATCTTTTGCGCATCGGCGACATCATTAAAGAGGTGAAGAGGCAGATCGGCTCATTGCAGCGCCAGGCTGGCAAGGCGCGAAGATATCAAGCGTTACACGCCGATTTGCGCGTGCTCGACACTCATTATTCCCGAAAGCAACTCGAGGCACTCGAAACCAAGCTGAAAGAATGTCAGCGCGAGATCGATCGTCTGAGCGAGTCCGAACAAGAGGCTCGGGTCAGGATCGACAATGGCGAAACGACGCTGGCGGAAGAACGGCAGCGGCTGGACAAGATCGACATACAGATCGCCGACGGCCGCGCCCAAGCGCAGCGCTTGCAAAGCGAAATCGCAACGCATCGCACTCGGATCGAACTGAACAAGCAGCGCGCGCAAGAATTGAACGAAATGCTCGAGCGATCGCGCCAGGACATCGCGGCCGCGGAGCTGAAGCGCAACCTCCAGACCGCGGCCATGCAGGAAGCGAACGCGCTCATCGGAAAGACGGAAGAGCTACTGCAAGCAAAGGAAACGGAATTGAGAAAATTGACCGACGAAATGTCGGAGCTGCGCGCGAAGCGGACGGCAGACGATGCGGAGCTACAGCAACTGCAAATGGCACTGACGAAAAGCGAGGAGCGGATCAATACTCTCGAGGATGAATTGTCCGGCATCACGATTCGCCGGGAGGCAACCAGCGAGCACCTGAAGGAACTGGACGC
>DMCG01000255.1:2189-2710 GCA_003445855.1 Spartobacteria bacterium
TCGGTTTCTGAGAAAGAGGAAAAAAACATCCACGTTCTTCTGGACCGGGCGCGCGAAGCCGAGGAGCAATTGGAGCAAGATCGACAACTGCTGGATGGCGCCGAAGCAAGGTTGATCGCGATCGAGCGCGCACTCGCCGAAAAAGAATCGCGACTCGAAGTGCTGAAGCAGCTCAACGAGGAGGGCGAAGGTCTCGCCCAAGGTTCGCAGGCGGTGCTGAAAGGTCTCGACGATCCGAAACGATTTCAACCCGCCGTTCTTGGCGCGCTCGTGGCCAGGGTCGATGTCGATCCAAAATTTTCCACCGCCATTGAAGCCGCGCTCGGGCGGAATTTGCACACGATTGTTTTGCAAAATTCTGAGATGACCGCCGAGATCATGGCCGCTCTGACCGACAGGAAACTCGGCCAGGCCGCGCTCTTTGTTCCGGGGTTGGGCGATTCATCCGCCGAGTCAAAGCGAAAAGTTCTGCCGGAGCACGCAATCGCATGGGCCACCGACACAGTCGATGCGCCGGAAAT
>DMCG01000255.1:2952-4726 GCA_003445855.1 Spartobacteria bacterium
GCGCTTCGTTTCAAGAAAACTTCGCCGCATCTTGCCGCGGCGACACTGGCCGGCGAATTCATTTCCGCGGAAGGAATCGTTTTTGGCGGGCGCGGCAGCGCACAAAAGGAGTCGTTACTGGAACGCAAATCGCGCATCTCCATCCTGACTGCGGAATTGTCCGTCTTGAACGCGCAACGAGACGGGCTGCGCCAAAAACGGGACGAGGCGAAAACAAAATCGGAAAAAGCGGCGCGCGATCTGGAGGAAGCGCGCACGAAACATCAAGCGGCGGATCTCGCACGGTCGGCTTCGAAAAATAGTATCGCGCTGCTCGAACGCGAGATGCACGAAGCGACGCAAAAGATCGACAACTTCATTTCGGAACGATCCGCGCTCGCGCAACAACTCGATACGGCGGATGCAAAGATAACGGCGATAGAGACGGAACTGGAAGCGGCGCGCGATGAGTTCAACGCCGAGCAAGATCGAGAATCAACCATTAAAGCCGGACGCGAGAAAGCGGCCAAAGACGAGGAAAAACGCGCGGAGAAATTGACGGAGTTGCGATTAGCAGTCGTGACCGAGCGACAGCGCCTCGAAAATTTGATCGCGCAACGCAATCCGATGGCAGCGCGCGAAACGGAGCTGAATGAACTGATTGCCGTGCGTAACGCGGACATAGCCACTTTTGAGAAACGACTGGCGTCACAGGCGGTCGAATCAAATGCCGCGGGAGAAGCGATCAAACAACAAACTGTTTCGTCCGCCGACTCTGAAAAAATCTTGTCCAAACTCGCGGATCAACGGGCGAAGCAGATCGGGACAATCAACGAGCGCGAAACCGACCTGCGTAAAGTGCGCGATTCGCTGAGTGAGCTGCACGATCGCCGCGGCCAGGAGCAAGTTCGACAGAGCCAGTTGCAAATGAAGATCGACAACCTGGCGGAACGCGTCGCGCAACGTTACCAGGTGGATCTACGCGCGTTCCAGACGGACCAACCCGCATTCGACAAGACCTTGCGCGTGCAATTAAAGCGGCGCTCGAAAACGGCCGAAACCGCCGGTGTGGAACCAGCGGAGGCAGCGCCGCCAGTCAACGCAGAGGAAACGGATAATCTGCCAGAGGAAATTGTCGATCTTGGCGACAGCGATCTGGAAAAGTTGATTGTCGATCTTACGCGCCAGCTCGACAACATGGGCCCGGTCAATCTCGACGCCGTCCATGAGTACGACGAGCTCGAAGAGCGCTATAAGTTTCTTGAAACACAAAACAACGATCTCACCGCATCACGTCGCGAATTGCTCGATGTGATCACCCGGATCAATTCGACGACAAAGAAATTATTCGCGGAAACCTTCGCCCAAGTGCGGGTAAACTTCCGCGAAATGTTCGCCGAAATGTTCGGTGGCGGCCGCGCGGATTTGTCGCTGATGGATGAAAGCGATCCGCTCAATTGCGGGATTGAGATTACGGCAAAACCACCGGGCAAGCAGCTGCAAAGCATTTCGCTGCTGAGCGGTGGCGAGCGTTCGATGGTGGCGGTCGCGCTGCTATTCGCGATTTACATGGTGCGGCCGAGTCCGTTCTGCGTGCTCGACGAGGTGGACGCGGCGCTGGACGAGAGCAGCATCAACCGCTTCATCAAAATGCTCGATCGCTTCGCCAGGCAAAGCCAGTTCGTCATTATCACCCACAATAAACGCACGATCGCAAAAGCAGACGTGCTCTACGGCGTAACGATGGAAGAGCGCGGCGTGAGCAAGCACGTCGGGATGAAATTGACGGAGCGTC
>DMCG01000147.1:0-808 GCA_003445855.1 Spartobacteria bacterium
CGAGGAAATGGCGCATCGCAGTTTAAAACTGCACGGGTTTTGGGACAATGACACGGTCATGGCGAACCTGCTTTCGTTGCCCCTGACCGTGTCGAAAGAAGAGCGACAGGATAAAACCGAGAAGGCGAAGCGCCAATTGATCGAACGGCTCGCGCGCGAACAACCCACAAACTGGCGATTGCCGCGCGACATCGCTTTAAAAAATTACGCCGAAGCATGGGCGGACGAAATCCTGCCGGTCGCGCGTCAGGCGCATGAGCGATTAGAATTCAGCAAGGTCCGCCCGCAACTTGATCAGGATCGTTACGTCTCGGCCGGAATTGCGCAGGAAAAAAATGCGCCGGACCGCGTTGCCTACGCCGATTGGGCGGCTAATATCGTTCGCGAAGAATTGCATAAAGCCGGCTGGCGTCTCGCGGACCTTTTGGAAAAGACCGTTGCATCGACAACTACGAACGCGACATCTGCGCCGATTCCGCCGGCGCCGCCGCCAGCGGAACCGCGCCCCAGTGCGAGCACACCGGTGCAGGCAAGTCCCGGGCCCACTTCCATCTACGGCGCTTATCCCGCCGACTACAAAGAGATCGTCAGCACCTGGATGAAGGCAAATGGATTCGATGTTCCAAAAATCGATTGGCAAAGCGAGCCGAAGCCAGCCGACGTGCCGGCGCTAAATGGCCGGCATCTCTACGGTTACCTTGTGATTTTCAACACGCCCGATCGTTTCGGGACGAAAACGCGCAGCATTCTCATTCGCGACGAAGCAGTGATCAATGTCTCCGGGTTCGACCAATAAAAATCGCGCCGG
>DMCG01000147.1:1139-2951 GCA_003445855.1 Spartobacteria bacterium
CAATTACGCTTCGCTTTTCTTTGAAGACTTATCGCACTCCGCCTTCAACTTCGCGTATTGGTCCACCGAAAGAATTCCCTTGGCCTGCTTCAGGAATTTGGCATGGCTTTCTTTTGTGCAACCGGCTTTGCAACACTCAGCCTGCCACTTCTCGATTTTCGATTTCTGATCGGCCGTAAGATTCAGATCAGCCGTCGTCATGTTCGCGCACGACGTCATCTTCTGTTCATTCGCCGCATTTTTCATGCAGCAACCGGCCTTGTCTCCCGCAAAAACCGAGCCCGCCGAAAGCAGGGCCGCAGCCACCAACGCTGTGCCTGTAATTTTAATCATGGTACATCCTGAGACACGTGCGCCGCGTCAAACGTTCAAATCTGAACCAGGAATCGACCCGAAGCTGCGAAGGCTTGCGCTAAAAATCGGCGCCGAGTCGCTAATCCTGCTCACGGTTGGTCTCCTTCTTTTCTTCCGTTGCGGTGGACCAAGCGCCGATTCGCTCCCGCTTGGCCTTTTCCTCTAAAGCGGTGAGCCGATCCACATAAGACCTGGATTTTTCATCGCTCGGCAAAACATGACCGACGCCTTTGACGCGCGCCAAACCTTCGCTCACTAAAATCTCTGCGAGGCTCTTTCCGTCGACCTCGATCAAAACATAATATCGCGTTTCTCGACCGCGGCCCGCGGCAGTTGCCCAAAGCGTGCGCAAGACGAACGCCTTCTGCAAAAGTTCCTTCACCCTCTCTTTCGCCTTAACGCCTGCCTTCATCGTCTCATCAAGCGTGATGCCAAAATGCAAGCTTTGCTCGCGGGTCCGTTCCGCATACACAAGAGTCGTTTCAGGCGCGTCCACAAAATAGAGCCGCGCCCTGAATTCCTTTTCAGCGCAGCGCACACGGAAGCTATCGCCATCGTTGTCTTTGGAATCCACGTATTGGCAATCAGTCAGCGTGACCCACTCCTTTTTGCTCGCCCAAGTCTGTGAGCCGACGGAAAGCAAGAGCGCAATGATGATTGTGTTTAATGAGCGTCGTGTTTGCATTCTCAGATGGTGAGGCCTAACGAGGAAAAGATGTGGCCGGTGAGAGCGCCAGTAGCAAGCCACGAAAACGTTTTCATTATAGAAAATGAGGCAGTCATAATGAGAGATTCCTCGACTGCGCTCGGAATGACAACATTACGCTTATCTCGCGCGAAATTCGAGTGCGCCGTTTTTGGCATCGACACGGACGATTTGGCCTTCGTGGACTTTTCCTTCAAGGATGTCGATGCTGAGCGGATCGAGAATATCCTTTTGGATGGCGCGTTTCAAAGGCCGCGCTCCGTAAACCGGATCGTAACCATCGCGCGCGATCAGTTCTTTGGCAGAATCGGAAAGGTCGAGCGTAATTTTCTGTTGCTCGAGTCGTTTCGTTAGCCGGCCGAGCTGGATTTCAACGATCTGCTTGATGTCGTCTTCGCTCAAACGATCGAAAATAATAATTTCATCGACGCGATTGAGGAACTCGGGCCGGAAATGTTGTCGCAGCGCGTCCATAACTAAACGCGAGCGCGCTTCTTTGGATTCCTCCTCGGCGATAAACTGCGAACCAATGTTCGAGGTCATGATGATGACCGTGTTCTTGAAATCGACCGTTCTCCCCTGCCCGTCCGTAATGCGTCCGTCGTCGAGCACCTGAAGCAGCACGTTGAAAACATCGTGATGAGCCTTCTCGATTTCGTCGAATAAAATAACGGAGTACGGCTTGCGCCTAACGGCCTCGGAAAGTTGTCCCCCTTCCTCGTAGCCGACGTATCCGGGCGGCGCGCCGATCA
>DMCG01000147.1:3104-5490 GCA_003445855.1 Spartobacteria bacterium
ACTGAGTACGGTTTGCGCCTGACGGCCTCGGATAGTTGCCCGCCTTCCTCGTAGCCAACGTAGCCGGGCGGCGCGCCGATCAATCGCGCGACGGTGTGTTTTTCCATGTATTCGCTCATGTCGATCCGAATCATGGCGTTTTCGTCGTCGAACAAAAATTCCGCAAGCGCGCGTGAAAGTTCGGTTTTGCCAACGCCGGTCGGTCCGAGAAAAATAAAGGAACCGATGGGACGGTTGGGATCCTGCAATCCGGCGCGCGCGCGACGCACTGCGTTCGATACAGCCTTGATTGCTTCGTCCTGGCCGACGACACGCTGGTGCAGATGCGCTTCAAGTTTGACGAGTTTCTCTCGCTCGCCTTCCTGCAATCGCGAAACCGGAATGTGCGTCCAGCTGGAGACAATTTCGGCGATATCCTCTTCCGTCACTTCTTCGCGAAGCAAAGTTGATTGTCGATCTTTCGAAGCTTTCGCCGTTTGCTCGGCGAGCTTTCGCTCCAACTCGGGAATCTTCCCATACTGAATCTCACTTGCTTTCGCCAATTCGCCACGACGCTGCGTGCGCTCCAGTTCGGTGCGGAATTGGTCGAGTTGCTCTTTCCATTTCCGCTGCTCTTCGAGAACGGCCTTTTCCTTCTGCCACTCGGCTTTCAATGCCGAGGATTTTTCGCGAAGATCGACAAGTTCCTTTTCGAGCTTCTTCAGCCGCTCCTTGCTCGCGGCATCTTTTTCTTTTTTGAGCGCCTGCCGCTCCATCTCGTGTTGCATGATTCCGCGCTCGATCACGTCGATCTCCGTTGGCATGGAATCGAGCTCGATCTTCAAACGCGACGCCGCCTCATCAACCAGATCGATCGCCTTGTCCGGCAGGAAACGGTCGCTGATGTAGCGATGCGACAGCACGGCGGCCGCGACGATTGCGGCATCGGTAATCCGAACACCGTGGTGAACTTCGTAGCGTTCCTTTAATCCGCGCAGAATCGCGATCGTGTCTTCTACGCTCGGCTCGTCAACCATTACCGGCTGAAACCGCCGTTCGAGTGCTGCATCCTTCTCGATATACTTGCGGTATTCATCGAGTGTGGTCGCGCCGATGGTGTGCAGTTCGCCGCGCGCGAGTTGCGGCTTGAGCAAATTGGACGCGTCCACCGATCCCTCCGCCGCGCCGGCGCCGACAATGGTGTGCAGCTCGTCGATGAATAAAATGATCTGGCCCTGCGCGTCTGTCATCTCTTTCAAGAATGCTTTAAGGCGATCTTCGAATTCGCCGCGGAACTTCGCGCCGGCGACCATCGCGCCAATGTCCAGGGCGATGATGCGTTTTTGTTTCAACGAGTCCGGCACATCGCCACTGATGATGCGTCGCGCGAGGCCTTCCACGATTGCAGTTTTGCCTACGCCGGGATCGCCAATCAGCACCGGATTGTTTTTCGTGCGACGCGAGAGCACTTGCATGATCCGGCGGATCTCATTGTCGCGGCCGATCACCGGGTCGATTTTTCCGCGGCGCGCCAGTTCGGTGAGATCGCGGCCGTATTTCTCCAGCGTTTGATATTTGCCCTCCGGATTTTGATCGGTGACGCGCTGCGAACCGCGCACTTGCTGCAGGGCTTGCATGAGTTTGTCGCGCGTTACGCCAGACTCTTTCAGCAGTTTTGCCGCTGGGACATTGGCCGCAGTGAGTGCGAGCAGATAATGCTCGGCGCTCGTAAACTCGTCTTTCAACATCGACATCTCCTTCTCCGCGCCGTCGAGCACGCTGCGCAATTCATTGGCGAGACGAAGATCGACAGCGGCACCGTGCACCTTTGGACGCCGTTCGAGCTCGCTCGCCAATCGTTCGCGCAAGCCATCTATGGGCACGCCAACTTTTTCGAGCAATGGCCGAGCTATGCCATCACCTTGATCAAGAAGCGCGGAGAGAAAATGCTCGTTCGCAATTTCCTGATGATTGAACTGCGATGCGACATCCTGCGCTGCTTGCAGCGCCTCTTGCATCTTCTGAGTGAATTTGTCGACGCGCATGTGTCACCATGAACTATCGCTTCCGGTGCGGCAAACGCGCGCTTTTGGCCCTGATGCCGCATGAGCAAAGTTTCCGCGTTCAATTGCAGCCGCGCTTGTCCCCGTTTATGAGTGCATGCGATGAGCAATCGGGAAACGCCGTTTCACCACAAAGCGCTTGCTTTGCTGAGGCCGGGTCCATTTCGCCGTTACATCATCGGTTCGGCGATTTCGGACACCGGCACATGGATGCAGGTGATGGCGCAGGGCTGGGTCGTGAGCACGCTCACGAACAAAGCGATCGTGCTCGGAATGGTCAATTTCGCGGCCGGCTTGCCGACGCTCGCGTTAACGATGTTCGGAGGTGCGGTCGCCGACAGATA
>DMCG01000147.1:5856-7025 GCA_003445855.1 Spartobacteria bacterium
TCATTCTCGGCCGGCTCATCATGACTGGGCGCATTCACATCTGGCATGTTATTGTTCTCGCGGCATTGCTCGGCATTGCGATCTCGTTTGAAATGCCGGCCATCTCGGCACTTGTTCCTGAATTGGTGAGGCGCGATCAAATCGCAGCTGCCGTGGCGATGGATCGTTCGGTCTTTCACGGTTCGCGCCTCGTCGGTCCGTCGCTGGCTGGATTGTTAGTCGGATGGTGGGGAGCGGCCGCCGCGTTTTTCGCAAACGCGTTTTCGTTTTTAGCGCTCATTGTCGCGCTCATTTCGCTTCCGAAGCGCCCCATCGGCACAAAAGAAGAGGAGGAGCAACGGCGCAGCGGGATCAAGGAAGGATTCCGTTACGTCGCTTCGGAACGAACGATCCTCGCGATGATCGCACTCATTGCCTTGACGACAATTTTTGTCTTCCCGGTGATTTCCGTGATGCTGCCGCTCTACGTGCGCAATGTTTTGCAACTCGGCCCGCGCGAGATGGGCTGGCTCATGGCAACATCGGGGACGGGGGCGTTTTTCGGGTCGCTCGGATTACTCAGCGTTGGCCGTGAGCGGCGCTTGAAGTTTATGAGTGGCAATGTGCTCGCGGTTGCGGCGGGTGTTTTTTCCATGTCGCGCTCGCACAGTTTTGCGCTCACGGCTTGCTCGATGGGTGTGTTGGCGATCGCGCTCTCGATGAACTTCGGACTCGCGAACATAATCGTGCAGGAACATGCGCCGTCCCATCTGCGCGGTCGCGTGTCCGCGGTCTTCGGCCTGAGCTTTTTCGGGTTGATGCCGATCGCCGGACTCATCGTCACTGGCTTCTCCGATTTGGTCGGAATGCGCACTGCCCTCGCCGTCGCCTCGATAATTTACGGAGCCGGCGGCTTCTCGATCTTGAGCATGGCCGGGCGGCACGTCTGCGACCGCCCTGTTGCTCCAGTGTCTGAATCCGAAGTGGCATCGGTGGCGTGAACGTTCGTTAGGCCAATGATTTCCTTTTCCACTTGTTGGAATTCCGGACGCCACACCGCCGGCGACAAAATGCTCCGCGAAATTGTCGATCTTGGCTTCGATCATGTGGAGCTCGGTCACGGCATTCGCATCTCGCTCATACCCGGGATTCAAGAAATGTATGACGCGGGGAAAATTAAATTCAGCAGC
>DMCG01000150.1:0-1490 GCA_003445855.1 Spartobacteria bacterium
CGGCTCGAACTTGCGCGCAAAATGGGAGTAACTCTCGCGCTCGATGTGCGCACGGAAAAACTCACCGACGCGACGAAGAAGCTCGACATGAAAGAGGGATTCGATGTCGCGCTCGAAATGTCCGGCAGCCCGAAAGCTTTCATCGACATCTTGCCGAACATGTTTCACGGCGGCAAAATCGCCTTGCTCGGCATTATGCCCGGCAGCGCCGCGATCGACTGGAACCTGGTCGTTTTCAACCAGCTCACCATCAAAGGAATCTACGGTCGCGAAATGTACGAAACCTGGTACAAAATGACCGCGCTGATCCAATCCGGCCTCGACATCTCACCGGTCATCACCCACCGCTTTCCCTACACCCAATTCAAAGAAGCCATCGAGCTGATGAAATCCGGCAACTCCGGCAAAATCGTGTTGGAGTGGAGTGGAGCTTCCAGTCCGTCCTCATCCTGAAGCAACTAGCAGTGACAAAATAACGGTCGAACAGCTTCTGAAGGACTACCTGGCAAACCCTTGTCATCGCATCGAAAGACCATACGATTACCCGATTCTCGCGAAACAAAAAATGCCCGTAGCCCAGTGAAACTCCTCCAGCGCTTATTTCCATCCAAACACCGGGGATCTCTTGCTCCTGACGTAGCGGGAATGATAACGGAGCAGGAGCGCGATTGGTTCAGAAGCTACGCCACTGATGTTTACAGTGGGGTTGGTGCGATCGTTGATCTCGGCTGTTTTGTCGGCTCAACCACCATCTCCTTAGCGCAAGGACTGCGGGCCAACCGGATTGCCGGAGCGACGAAAATCCACGCCTATGACCACTTCGTTTGGGATGATTTCATAAAGGCCTGGTGGAAAGCGAAAAATCTTCCGCCGCCTGATGTCGTTGATGATAGTTTTCTGCCCGAGTTTTTGCACCGAACGTTACCTTGGAAAGACCAGATTATAGTCCATCAACAGGATCTGACACACGTTCAGTGGCAAAATGGCCCGATCGAATTTTTGCTCGTGGACGCGATGAAGTCTCCGGAATTAGCAGATTCCATCACCCACGCGTTTTTCCCGTATTTAATCCCTGGGAAAAGTTATCTCGCCCAACAGGATTTTGCGCACTTCTACACGTCTTGGATTCATCTGCTGCAGTTTCGGCTTCGGGATTCTTTTGTTGTTGCGGCAGACATCCCGAAATCAGGAACGGTCGTCTTTCGTTACCATACACGGCTCTCGTCAGCGGCTTTCTCTGATTTATCGTTGAGCTCTGCACCAGTGGAGGAAATTGAAGCGGCCTTCGAATATTCGTTGAGATTGGTTTCTGACGACAAAAAGCCTAACATTGTTGCCGCTAAGGCAATGGCGTACATCCATCGAAGGGATTTCGATCGAGCCCGCGAAGTAGTGGAGGCGAACCGTTGGGGGACGACATCGCTTGCCCAAGAACTCGAAACCGTTAAAAGACTAATCAGACAACAAACTGGAAACGAATAGCTGGTTTG
>DMCG01000150.1:1774-3403 GCA_003445855.1 Spartobacteria bacterium
TTTGTCCATTGTACTCGTCCTTAATCATCTTAAAAGTTTCGTTGTTCAAAGCTAAAGAGATAGCTCACTTAGTTTAGGGATTGCTGGCCTACTGCAATGCTGCCGCTTCTTGTTCGCGGCCTTCCAGTTCGAGCACCATCCGTTTAATATGCGGATAGCTTTGGTGCGATTGCAGGAAGCGCAGACTTTCTTGCGGATCGCCCCACTGGAGAATTTGAATCGGTTCGCCGCGCGCGCCCCATGTGTTCATGTCGCGCGAGTTTGCCATATAAAGATCGATCGTATTGCGACCCGAAAGCGCCCAACCGTAATCATCGACGCGATAAATTTGTCCCGTTGAAAGCAGACGGAAGGTTGTGCCCACCGGCCAGCGCGACCAGTCAGCCGCGGCGCTGCCGATTCGCGGCGGTTTAGCAACCGCGATGGCGCGTTTCACGCGGTGAGTCGTTTTGGTTACGCGCGTTGCCGTCGTCACGCGCACGACTGGGCGGGTTTCGTCCACCGAAAAAGGCTGAAGGGCCACGCCCGTGTTCGAGACGCGGCGCAGATCGACATCTTCGCTATCGGAAACGGCCAGCGCGCGCACGATGTTTTCCGCGCGATGGATCGCCGGTCCGGCGGCGTGCAACTCTCCGCCCAGCGCGTTGTGATTAGTGAATTCGCGATGATCGGCCTCGGTGTGCGTGTAAGCAGTCGTGCGAACGTTTTGAAAATCAGTTTTTGCCAGCGGCGTTTCATATTGCGGCAAGGCACGCGTCGTCCTCGTTGTTCCGCAAGCGCCAAGGAAAAGAGCGCCGATGACGAGGAGCGATAAAAGAATTATCCGGGGGGTGCGCAATTGGAGATCGGGAAAGTTATTAACAGTTATTCACAACCTTCCGCAACAACTATTTTCGAAGGAAAAATCTGGAGGCCAGGAAACCAGGAATTTCTGCTTCGGTTTTTCGTTACTTCTGGATTTCTTGGATTCCTGGTTTCCAGATTCATTTTTTCAATCCGCGTAAATCTGCGTAATGACTCGCGAACTCCCGTTCGCTCGCCCTTCGGGCTTCCGTCCATGTCGCTCGCTTCCCAGCGGCTCCATTCTGCGGCTTTGTGTTCCTTTTCCGCTCTGCGAAATCTGTGTAATCTGTGGATTCTATGCTCGACAAATTTGAACAGCAGGTTTCGCGCACACTGGATGAAATAAAATCGCAAGGCCTTTATAAAACCGAACGCGTCATCACTTCGCCGCAAAATGCCAAGATCGACATCGTCGGCGGCAAACGCGTGCTCAACATGTGCGCGAACAATTATCTCGGCCTGGCCGATCATCCCGCGCTCATCGCTGCCGCGAAGGAAGCGCTCGACACGCACGGCTTCGGCATGGCCAGCGTGCGATTCATTTGCGGCACGCAAGACATTCACAAGGAACTCGAAGCGGCGCTGACAAAATTTCTCGGGACCGAAGACACAATTCTTTATCCGTCATGCTTTGATGCGAACGGCGGCTTGTTTGAAACACTACTGACGGACAAGGACGCGGTGATCAGCGACGAGTTGAATCACGCGTCGATCATCGATGGCATCCGGCTCTGCAAAGCGCAACGCTTTCGCTACAAGCACAACGACATGGCCGATCTCGAAGCG
>DMCG01000150.1:3619-3906 GCA_003445855.1 Spartobacteria bacterium
TTCTCGATGGATGGAACAATCGCGAATTTGAAGGGGATTGTCGATCTTGCCGAAAAATATAGCGCCCTCACCATGATCGACGACGCGCACGCCGCGGGATTTTTCGGCAAGACCGGCCGCGGCACGCACGAGCATTGCGGCGTGATGGGCAAGATCGACATCATCACCGGCACGCTCGGTAAAGCGCTCGGCGGCGCCAGCGGCGGTTACACCAGCGGTCGCAAAGAGACTGTCGATCTTTTGCGGCAACGCTCGCGTCCCTACTTGTTTTCAAACACGATTGCGCC
>DMCG01000150.1:4219-5680 GCA_003445855.1 Spartobacteria bacterium
ACGATCAAACCCGGAACGCATCCGATCGTCCCAATCATGATCGGCGACGCCGCCAAATCGCAAAAGTTCGCCGCGCGCATGCTCGAGAAAGGTGTTTATGTTATCGGCTTTTTCTATCCAGTCGTCCCGCACGGCACCGCGCGCGTGCGCACCCAAGTTTCCGCCGCCCATTCCCGCGAAGATTTGGAATTTGCCGTTAACGCATTCGCCGAAACGAATGAAGAGCTAAAATAATCGCGACATGCTTTACATGGTTGTCGAGCGTTTCAAAGAAGGCGCCGCGCCGAAAATCTACGAACGGCTGCGCGAGAAAGGCCGGATGATGCCCGACGGCTTGGAATACGTCTCCAGCTGGATCGATCTCGACTTCAAAATCTGTTATCAACTGATGCAAACGGACGACCTCGCGCTATTCGATCGCTGGATCGAAAATTGGAATGATCTGATGGACTTCGAGATCATGCCGGTGCGCACTTCCGCCGAGACACGCGAGATCATCGCGCGTCAAGATCAACTGTAGGGGACGCTGTTAGCGTCCCACGGGAAGCCAACGGCTTCCCCTACAGATTCATCCGCGCCATCCGCGATTCATGTTTCATGCAGCGCGATGCTGGAGCCAACCCAGGTTTTGTCTTTGTTAAAATCGACGCCCATCATTTTTCCCTGACTCATCCGCACCAAATTGTTCACCAGGACAGGCTCTCCATTTTCCGGCCAAACAAACATCATCCGGATTTCCGCTTTTGATCTCGAACCATCCGGTGTTGGAACAAACGACGCGTACTCGACCTTCTTTTGCAAAATCCACTCGTGCGGCTTTTCGAGCGAAAAAACCTTCTCGCGCCTCGGCTCCATGTCGACCCCGAGACCGGCAAAGGAATAGAGCGGTTTCAAAACGTAATTGTCGATCTTTTCGTCGGTCGGAAATTCATCCGTGAAAAATGCCGGCGATGTGTGCGCGGTTTTCAAAAACGGCAGCGAATGTTTGCTGATCCGGAAATACCAATTCGGATGACCGACCCAAATAACATCGAGATCGTCCTGAAACCGAAAATTAAGATCGAGATCGGGCCGCCGAATCAGTTCGTCGAAGATGACGCGGTTGTAAATCCGATCGACGCGCGCTTCACATCCGTCACGATCGTAAAATAATTGCCGGCCGCGTTTTTTTAATTTCGTCAGACAAACCGATCGAATGCCGAGCAATGTTTCGGTGGCCGCAAAGTCGATCCGCGTCTTTTGTTTTTCTGGCTCGATCTCGAGAAGAATTACGTTTTCCGGATTTGTATCGCCGACGATCGTTCGCCGCAGCAACGCCAGATAATCCGGGTCTTTGATGCCGCCGAATGACGAAGTCCAGTTACGCGGAATGGCCGGATACGCTTTGCGCATACAGCCGAGCAACAAGAGTTGAAAGCCGTACAAACTCGGAAACGCCTGGAGCTCGATTAAGCGCGGCAC
>DMCG01000121.1:0-6019 GCA_003445855.1 Spartobacteria bacterium
CCGGAATGTTTTCGATGCGCGTGAGAATCTCGCGGCTGCGCGATTCATCATACGGTCCCGGCACAGTGAGCGCTTCAACGATCGGCGTGAGCGTCTGCTCGATGTAGAAATTAGGATCGCGTTTCCAGCGCGGATTGATCTCCAATTCCCAGCGCACGCGCGCCAACGCGGAACCGATCAATCGATAATCGACCTGCTTTGGTACCGGCCATCCGCTCGCATCGATCTTCTTCCATCTCGCCTCGAACTCACCGAGATCTTTTCGGTGATTGTCGATCTTAGCGCGCGACCAATCGCGCATTCCGCCGGGCCGCTCGATTCGATTCACATCGTCGCCCGTGAACGGCGCATACTTCGCGCGCCACGTCCAAAAATCGTCCGCTAGCTTATCAAGGGCCGCCGTCTGCGATTTTTCTGTCGGTGTTTGGGAGTAAGCGTTGCTTTGCGAGACGAGCAAAACTAAAAGCAGAGCACCACACGCGTTCTTCAGTGGAAGCGACGGCCGCATTTGGGCCGGTTTGCCGGAAATGATTCGCCTTGTCAATCGTGCGGTCTTGCTTTGTTCAGCGAAAATTTTTATACCGCTGGGATGAACATCTTCCGAAAATCTTATTGTCGATCTTGTATCCGATTGTCTTGGGCAACAGCTGTTCTTGCAGCCGTTGTTTTCCCAGCCGGCGTAATGTCCGTCCGCGCAGCTGATTCAACGATCGTCCTAAAAGGGGCGCGCCTGTTCGACGGCAAATCGAAAGCGCTGATTCAAAACGGCGTCGTCATTGTGCAAGGCGACAAGATTGTCGATGTGGACAGCAACATTGCGATTCCATCGGACGCGAAAGTGATCGATCTGGGGGACGTAACGCTGTCGCCCGGCTTCATGGACGCGCACACGCATCTCACTGCCGATTACACCGATTTCAACAAACGGCGCCTGGAAGAACTCGATCTCAACGTTTCCGAGCAGGCGATCAGGGCAACCGCGTATGCGCGCGCGACGGTCGAAGCTGGTTTCACGACCGTGCGCGACGTGGGCAGTCGTTTTACTGCCAGCCACGAATTTGTCGATGTTGCGTTGCGCAATTCGATCAACAAAGGCGTGGTCATTGGGCCGCGCATGCTGGTGGCGACACACGGGATCGGTGCAACCGGCGGTCACTTCGATCCCACGAGCGGATTTCGTGATTTCTTGTTCGGGCGCGAACCCGATTACACCGACGGGATCGCCGACGGCCCCGATGAAATTCGAAAGGCGGTCCGCTTCGAAGTCAAAAACGGCGCCGACGTGATCAAGGCTGCTGTCTCAGGCGGTGTGTTTTCGCTGGCGGACGAAGTGGACACACCGCAATTCACGCCGGCGGAGATGGCGGCGCTGGTTGATGAAACGCACCGGCTGCGCAAAAAAGTGGCGGTGCATTGTCACGGCGACCAGGCGGCGCGCGATGCGATTCAAGCCGGTGTTGATTCAATTGAGCACGGATCATTTATGAAACCGGAAACGCTCACGTTGATGAAAAACAAGGGAACATTTCTCACACCGACGTTGATGGCGACCGAGTGGATCATGAGCAAGATCGACAATTACCCGCCGGCGTTGCAGGCAAAAGCGCGGGCGGCGGCCGCGGCGCGCTCGGACATGTTTCGCAATGCCGTGAAAATGGGCGTGAAGATTTCTTTCGGCACGGATGCGGCGGTATTTCCGCACGGCCAGAATGCAAAAGAATTTGCGCTGATGACCGGGCTGGGCATGGCGCCGATCGATGCGTTGAAGAGCGCGACGTCGAACGACGCCGAGCTTCTCGGAATTGCGCAAAAAACGGGCACACTCGAAAAAGGCAAACTGGCCGATATCATCGCGATGCCCGGAGATCCAACCGCTGATATCACCGCGACGGAGCGCGTCTCTTTCGTGATGAAAGACGGCAGGATTATCCGAAACGGTCCGGCGACCGCACCGAATTCCGCAACATCGAAATCGGACACGCCGGTCTCTGCGTTCGCAGATTAACCGGCGCGCTGCGCAATCGGGTTTATCTCATGTGTCTAACGACCGCGACCATTGCGCTGGTGTCGCTAGCCTTGCCAATGTAGTAAAGCGAGACGCCGCCGGCCCCGTAAACTGGATAAAACGTGTAGGGCTGACCGTCGATGAACACCGGATTGTCCCAATCGATGCGCGTGGGACGACCGACAGAGTAGGAACTCACCGCAACCGAATCGCTCAAGTTAAAGCGATTGTCTCGTAGATCGCCACGTGCGTCGTACGGTGTGAATCTCCAACTCCGCACTTCGTTGCGCGGATACCAATCCTGCGAGAACGCTTCGCCTTCGCTGACCAGGGAAATGTTTCTGCTCACTTCGGTGCGAGTAGCGACCGGGTCGATGAAGGCGGGTTGAATGTGATCTTCACCGCCGGAGCGGTAGGAATAAAAGGCGATTTCATAATCCGCACCGCCCCATTGACTGAGATTTATGGGGTGCCCGAACGCGACGTTGAAGACGCTGATATTCGGATTTGGTCTGGTCGCCGCGGCTTCTTCGCGTGGCGGAACACTTGCCTGACGAACGCGCTCGGCTTCAACGGCGGCGGCCGCTTCTTTCGAGATCACAAGATTCGTACTGCGAAGAGATGAAATGAGCGAATTGCTCGCCCCTTCCGATTTGAGCCTGCTCTCTTGTTGCGAAGTCAAAGAGTGCAGCAGCTTGCGCCGCGAAACTTCGTTTTTAATGGAGCTTTCGCTTTCATGCGCGCGAACGAGAAGCGAGACCTCGCCGAAATCGATCGGTCGTGCTGCCGGGGCCGGTGTTATCCAACCAAAAAATGCCAGTCCAATAATTGATAAACTATAAACAGTGGGATGTTTCATAATAGCTCGTTTTTATCAGGACGAAGTTGGCTTTGACAATGCAAAAAACGCCGCTAGTTTCGACGTCCCGCTGCTAGACGGAGCGGCCAAAATTTAAGCAGGAGCCCCGCTCCTTCGAGGATTTGAGAGCGCGGTGTGACTTGTCGATCTTGCGATTGTCGATCTTACACCACGCAGTTTCGATTCTTAGAAGTAGCGGGGCGCTAACACTGCACAAAATCATGCAACAAAATCGTAGCAAACGTTATCGCGCCGCCGCTGAGCAGGTCGATCGGAGCAAAGTTTACAATCTTTCCGAGGCGATCTCGGCGTTGAAAAAAATGCCCGTGACGAAATTTGATCAGACCGTGACCGTTTCATTCCGGCTCGGTGTCGATCCAAAACAATCGGACCAAATGGTGCGCGGGACGTGTCCGCTTCCGCATGGCAGCGGCAAGACAGTGCGGGTGCTTGTTTTTGCGGAAGGCGCGGCGGCGAAAGCAGCGCGCGATGCCGGTGCGGAATTTGTCGGATTCAAAGACATGATTCAAAAATGTCAGGAAGGTTTTCAAGACTTCGACGTCGCGATTGCCACGCCGGGGGCAATGGCGGAAGTACGCAAGCTCGGAAAAATACTCGGACCGCGCGGATTGATGCCGAATCCCAAAATCGGCACGGTGACGGAGGACACAGCGAAGGCGGTGCAGGAAGTGAAAGCCGGGCGCGTGGAATTTAAACTCGATAAGAACGGTAACGTCGCGGTGCCGGTGGGGAAATTTTCATTTGAAGAAAAAGCGCTTGTAGAGAATGGAAATGCTGTGATCGAAGCGGTGGCGCGGGCGCGGCCGGCCACAGCCAAGGGGCGCTATCTTGAAGGCGTGACTCTTAGTGCGACGATGTCGCCGGGAGTGCATGTCGATCCAGCGCCCTATTTGAAAGCCTAATGATTAGATCGACAATCGTAAAATCGACAATATGAGACCAGAAAAAGCCAGCATCGTTTCAGATCTTTCTGAGAAGTTGAAACGCTCGCCATTCATGCTCGTGACCGATTATCAGCGCATGAAGGTCGACAATTTTGGCGAATTGCGGACCCGGCTCGCTCCGGTTGGTGCGGAAGTGCACGTCGTGAAAAACAATTCCCTCAAGCGCGCCATGGTTGATTCCGGTTTGCCGGATGTAGGCGACAAATTGGTTGGTCAGACGGCGGTTGTAACAGGCGAGAAAGATGTGGCGCCGGTGGCGAAGATTTTAAAGACGTTCGCGAAGGAGTTTAAGATCGCCGCGTTGAGGATCGGCCTGGTGAACCGCGCGATTCTTTCGAGCGCGGACTTGGAAGCGCTGGCGGATCTGCCTTCACGTGAGGTTTTGCAGTCGCAATTGCTCGGCCTGCTGCTGTCGCCGGCAACGAAACTGGTGCGTTTGTTCAACGAGCCCGGCTCTGCATTGGCGAGATTGTTAAACGCCAAAGCGCAGAAAGAGAAACCAGCGGAGGCAGCGACATAAGAAAATTTTCGTTCGGCCAGTGCCGCACGAACAACAAGACAAAAACTGTCCGGGTCGATGGCTATCGGCCTTAAATTTCCGAAGGCTTTCGGAGGCGGCAATTGGAGGAAACAAAAAATGGCAGATACAGATAAATTGGTGGAGCAACTGAGCGGCTTGTCCGTGCTCGAGATTGCCGGTTTGGTAAAGCAGCTGGAGGAAAAATGGGGAGTGAGTGCTGCGGCGCCGGTGGCAATGGCGGCTGGTCCGGCCGCGACCGGTGCAGCCGGCGGGGGCGCAGCAGCGGCTCCAGCTGAAGAAAAGAGTACTTTCGAAGTCATTTTGAAGGAAATGGGCTTGAATAAGATTGGCGTGATCAAGGAAGTCCGCAGCGCGGTGCCCGGGCTTGGCCTGGCCGAAGCGAAAGCGCTGGTCGAAGGAGCTCCCAAAACAATCAAGGAAGGCGTGACCAAGCAGGAGGCCGAAGAGATCAAGAAAAAGATCGAAGCGGCTGGTGCGAAGGTCGAGATCAAATAGCTGGCTTTCCACGGTCGCCGCTGCGCACAAAATGACTTGCACGGCGGCCGTTTTTGCTTAATGTGATTTTCTGTTAGAAGTAGGCAGACTTATTTTTAACCCGGCGCTCGACGGCAAAAGAAGGAACTGGCAACAAAACGGTGGAGGTCAATTTGACAGGCCGCTGTTTTGCTGTCATTTTTGCGCCCCTCGCTCGCCGTCGGTCGCGTGAAAAATCTTGCCTGCGGCGGCCGCTATTTATTGTGGCCGGCGCGAGGTTGAACCCTTGGTCTAGTGATTATGTCAGAACGGAATTCGGAACGTATCCACTTCGGCACCATCAAAGAAGGTATCGAACCGCCAAACCTGATTGAGGTGCAGCTCAATTCGTATGTCGATTTTCTCCAGAAGGATGTGCCGTTCTCCAAGCGGAAGAACAACGGATTGCAGGCCGTCTTCAAGGAGGTTTTCCCGATCGAAAGCTACGACGAGAAGGCTGTTCTCGATTTTGGCCATTATGAAATTGGCGAGCCGAAGCTGACGGCGCTGGAAGCGCAGCGAGAAGGCCAGACTTACAGCGCGCCGCTGCACGTCACGTTTCAACTGCGCGAGGAAAAAGGCACGAAGGAAGAGAAAGTTTACATGGGCGAAATCCCGCTCATGACGCCGCAGGGGACTTTCGTGGTCAATGGCGCCGAGCGTGTGGTTGTTAGCCAGTTGCACCGTTCTCCTGGCATCGCTTTCGAATCAAGCGTGCACCTCAACGGCAAGGTGCTCTACAGCTTCCGCATCATACCCGATCGCGGCTCCTGGATCGAAGTGCAATTTGACACGGCCGATCTGCTTTACATTTATCTCGATCGACGCAAGCGCCGCCGGAAGTTTCTCGCGACGACGTTTCTGCGCGCGCTCGGTTATGGCTCGGACGAAGAAGTCATCAAGCTTTTTTACAACATCGAGAATCTCAAGCTGAGCGAGAAGCTCGACGAAGAAAAGCTCGCCACCAAAGTGCTGACGGCGGAAATCCGCGACGGCGAAGTCACGGTCGCGCGCGCGTTCGAGCCGCTCACTCTGGCGACGGTTCGTCAGATCATGGGCCTGAAGATTCGCGAGGTTAAAGTCATCGATATTTCGCACGACGACACGGTAGTGAAAGCGCTGCGGAAAGATCCGGC
>DMCG01000121.1:6368-10574 GCA_003445855.1 Spartobacteria bacterium
GTTGCGAATGCCCGCGCCTTGCTCAAGCGGCTCTTTTTCGATCCAAAAAAATATGATCTCGGTCGCGTTGGCCGTTACAAGATCAACCAGAAACTTGGGATCGGTGTCGATCTTGGCGAACGCATTTTGACGGACAAAGATTTCATTGCCGCGATCAAGTATTTGATCAATCTGCGCCGCGGCGAAGGCACGCTCGACGATATCGATCATCTCGGGAGCCGTCGCGTGCGCACGGTCGGTGAATTGCTCGCCAATCAATGCCGCGTCGGTCTCGCGCGCACCGAGCGTCTGGTTAAAGAACGCATGACGTTGTTCGACATCAACGTCGACGGGATGACGCCGCAAAAGTTGATCAACCCAAAGGCGCTGAGCGCGGTCATCCGCGATTTCTTCGGTCGTTCGCAACTTTCACAGTTCATGGATCAAACGAATCCGCTCGCCGAGTTGACGCACAAGCGTCGTTTGTCAGCTCTCGGCCCAGGTGGCCTTTCGCGTGATCGCGCCGGATTTGAAGTGCGTGACGTTCATCCGTCGCATTACGGCCGCATTTGTCCGATCGAGACGCCGGAAGGTCCAAACATTGGTCTGATCAGCTCGATGAGCACCTTCGCGCGCATCAATGAATTCGGTTTCATCGAGACGCCGTATCGAAAGGTCGAGAAGGGCCGCATGACGGATCAAATTGATTACCTCACGGGCGATCGCGAAGAAAATTTTCTCGTCGCGCAGGCAAATGCACCGATTGACGGTCGAGGGCATTTCACCGGCGAGAAAGTTTCGGTGCGCTACCGCGGCGACTTCCTCGAAGTCGACCCATTGAAGGTGCACTACATGGACGTGTCGCCGAAGCAACTTGTGTCAGTGGCGGCGGGCCTGATTCCGTTCCTCGAACATGACGACGCGAACCGCGCGCTGATGGGTTCCAACATGCAACGCCAGGGCGTTCCGCTCATTGTTTCGGAGACGCCGCTCGTGGGGACTGGTCTGGAAGCGAAAGTGGCGCGTGACTCACACGCCGTCGTTCTCGCGACCGAGAGCGGTAAAGTCGCTTCGGTCACAGCGGACCATATCATCGTCACCAAAGATGGCCATCTGCCTGAAGGAAAAAGAAAGTTAAAGACGGATGTAGAAGCCGGAGTTCACGTTTACGAACTGCGGAAATTCATGCGTTCGAACGCCGGCACGTGCGTCAATCAGAAGCCGATCGTCCACAAAGGCCAGCATGTGAAAAAGGGACAGATCATCGCCGATGGTCCGAATACCGACCACGGCGAGCTCGCGCTCGGGCGCAATGTGCTCGTCGCGTTCATGCCGTGGAACGGCTACAACTTCGAAGACGCGATCATGATCTCGGAAAAGGTCGTGAAAGAGGACATCTACACCTCCATCCACATCGACGAGTTTGAAATCGGCGCGCGCGACACGAAGCTCGGCCCGGAAGAGATCACCCGCGATATTCCGAATGTCAGCGAAGAAGCGCTGCGCAACCTCGGCCCTGATGGCGTGGTACGTGTCGGCGCGGAAGTGAAGCCGGGCGATATTCTCGTCGGTAAAATCACGCCCAAGAGCGAGACCGAACTTGCGCCGGAAGAACGCCTGCTTCGCGCGATTTTTGGCGAAAAAGCCGCCGACGTGAAAGACACGTCGCTCACCGTGCCCTCGGGCACTTACGGGATTGTCATGGATGTAAAAGTTTCTTCGCGCCGCGAAGTCTCGCGCGAGAAACTCACGCCGACGGAAACGAAAAAGCAGCTCAAAGCGATCACCGAAGATCATCACAAGAAGAAAGAAGAATTAACCGAGCAACTTACCGATTCGCTCTCGAACATTTTGCTGGGCGAAAAAATTCCGCTCGATGTTGTGAACGCCGTTACCGGCGAGATCATCATCCCGGCCAATCGCAAGATCACCAAGACGCTCCTGCGCAAACTGGCAAACGTTTACGACCACATCGAGATCGACCCGAGCCCGATCCGCAACAAGATCCGGGAGATCATCGCTTCCTACGAACATAAGTTCGCCGAACTCGAACTCGAACGCGAGCGCTCGATGGATCGCGTCGAGAGCGGGGACGATGTCGATCCGGGCATCATCAAGCAGGTGAAAGTTTACATCGCGAGCAAACGCAAGTTGAGCGTCGGGGACAAGATGGCCGGCCGTCACGGCAACAAAGGTGTCGTCGCGCGCATCGTCCCCGAAGAAGACATGCCATTCCTCGCCGATGGAACGCCGGTTGAGATTGTGCTCAATCCGCTTGGCGTGCCCAGCCGCATGAATGTTGGCCAGGTCCTGGAGACGCATCTCGGCGTTGCCGCCAAAGCACTTGGATTCAAGGTTGCGACGCCAGTCTTTGACGGCATCAAGGAAAATAAAATCCGCGAGTACCTGAAAGAAGCGCGCAAGAAGGAAGGCTTCAGTTGGGTGCAGGAAAACGGCAAATCGCGCTTGTTCGATGGCCGCACCGGTGATGCTTTCGATCAGGAAGTCGTGGTGGGCTACATCTACATGATGAAGCTCGGCCATTTGGTCGCAGACAAAATCCACGCTCGCGCGGTCGGGCCTTACTCGCTGGTGACGCAGCAGCCGTTGGGCGGCAAAGCCCAATATGGCGGTCAGCGTTTCGGCGAGATGGAAGTGTGGGCGCTGGAAGCCTACGGCGCGGCTTACACATTGCAGGAATTGCTGACGGTGAAGTCCGACGATGTGCAAGGCCGCACGCGCATCTACGAATCCATCGTCAAAGGCGACAACTCGCTCGAAGCGGGCACGCCTGAATCTTTCAACGTGCTGATCAAGGAAATGCAGAGCCTCGGCCTCGACGTCAAAGTCGGCGGTCAGGCGCCTCAGAGCGTCTTCGATGTGGCCTAACAAATTTTAGATCGACAATTACAAGATCGACAATCGCATTTAGAAAATCATGAACGAACATTCCTGGCGTGAGTTAGTGGGCGAAGAGCGCCCCGTGGGCTTCGATCAAGTCGCGATCGGCGTCGCGTCGAGCGATACGATGCGGTCCTGGAGCAAGGGCGAAGTCAAAAACCCGGAGACGATTAATTACCGCACCTTCAAGCCGGAAAAGGGCGGCCTTTTTTGCGAGCGAATTTTTGGTCCGACCCGAGATTGGGAATGCTCATGCGGAAAATACAAGCGCATAAAACACAAGGGCGTCATTTGCGACCGCTGCGGCGTAGAGGTCACGCTCGCGCGGGTTCGGCGCGATCGGATGGGCCATATTGAGCTGGCGGTGCCGGTTTCGCACATCTGGTTTTACAAATGCATGCCGTCGCGCCTCGGACTCATGCTCGACATGAGCGCGCGCCAGCTCGAGCGCGTCATCTATTATGAGGACTACATCGTCATCGATCCGGGCAAAACTCCGCTGCAAAAAACGCAGCTTCTGAACGAAGTCGAATATCGCGAAGCGCAGGAGCAATACGGCGAGGGTTTTGTCGCCGGGATGGGCGCGGAAGCGGTGAAGAAATTGCTCGCGGAGATCGATCTCAACAAGCTGAACAAAGAACTCGAGCAGGCAATGGGCGCCACGAAGAGCAAGCAGATTCGTAAAAAACTGGCGAAACGGCTTAAGCTCATTCAAGGCTTCCAAAATTCGCACGCCCGGCCCGATTGGATGGTTCTCGATGTTCTGCCGGTCATCCCGCCGGATTTGCGGCCGCTCGTTCCGCTCGAAGGCGGACGATTCGCCACTTCGGACCTGAACGATCTTTATCGCCGCGTCATCAACCGCAATAATCGCCTCAAGAATTTGCTCCAGCTGAAAACTCCGGATGTCATCATTCGCAACGAAAAGCGGATGTTGCAGGAAGCAGTCGACGCTTTGTTCGACAACGGCCGGCACGGGCGCGCCGTGACAGGCGCGGGGAATCGTCCCCTCAAATCGCTGAGCGACATGCTCAAAGGCAAGGGCGGGCGATTCCGTCAAAACCTGCTTGGCAAACGCGTCGATTACTCTGGTCGTTCCGTTATCGTGATCGGGCCGGAGTTGAAACTGCATCAGTGCGGTTTGCCAAAGAAAATGGCGCTGGTTTTGTTCGAGCCGTTCATCATTCGCCGGCTAAAGGACCTTGGCTATGTCCACACCGTGCGCAGCGCGAAAAAGATGATCGAGCGGCAGACGCCGGAAGTGTGGGACATTCTCGACGAAGTCACGAAAGGTCATCCGGTGTTGCTCAACCGCGCGCCGACGCT
>DMCG01000121.1:10848-17170 GCA_003445855.1 Spartobacteria bacterium
CTCAACCGCGCGCCGACGCTGCATCGATTGTCGATCCAGGCGTTTGAGCCGCAACTGATCGAAGGCGAAGCGATTCGCATCCATCCGCTCGTCTGCACCGCCTACAACGCGGACTTCGACGGCGACCAAATGGCCGTGCACGTGCCGCTCTCCGTAGAAGCGCAATTGGAAGCGCGCATACTCATGCTCGCGCCGAATAACATTTTCTCGCCTTCAAGCGGTAAGCCGATTACGACTCCGTCGCAGGACATCACGCTCGGCTGCTATTACGTGACGCAAAATCCGCGATCGAAGAAAGAGGACCACTATCTGCCGTTGTTCGATAACGCAATTGAAGTCGAATTCGCCGTGACCGATGGCGCGGTCAAAACGCACGATCGTATTCGCCTTAAGAATCCGGACTTCGGCCAGCAAACGATTTACGGAAACGCGGAAGCGAAGGTTATCGAGACGACTGCGGGTCGCGTTATTTTTAACGAGATTTGGCCGAAGGAGCTTGGATTCTTCAATAAAGCCGCGGGCAAGAAACAACTCAGCGACATCATCTGGCGCTGTTATCAGGTGGCCGGTCCGCAAAAAACCGTCGAGACGCTCGACAAACTGAAAGAGCTCGGATTCACCGAGGCGACGAAGGCCGGTATCTCGATCGGAATTTCGGACATGATCATTCCGAAAGAGAAGCAGACCGAGTTGGAGAACGCTTACAAACAGATCCGGCAGGTCGAACAGCAATATCGCAAGGGCATCATCACGGACGGCGAACGCTACAACAAGATCATCGACATCTGGACGCATGCCGGCGACGAAATCTCGAACGTCATGTTCCGTACTCTGGAACACAACGAGGGCCGCAAGGAATTGAATCCGGTTTATCTCATGGTCGATTCCGGTGCGCGTGGCAATCGCCAACAGGTGCGGCAGCTCGCCGGTATGCGCGGTCTGATGGCGAAACCTTCAGGCGAAATCATCGAGCGTCCGATCACTTCAAATTTCCGCGAAGGTCTGAGCGTGCTCGAATATTTCATCTCGACGCACGGTGCGCGCAAAGGTTTGGCCGACACCGCGCTTAAGACTGCGGATTCAGGTTATCTCACGCGCAAACTCGTGGATGCGTCGCAGGACGTAATCATCAACGAAATGGATTGCGGCACGGTCAACGGCATCACCGTCCGGCCGATCTACGAAGGCGACGAAGAAGTTGTCGATCTTAGCACGCGCATCATCGGTCGCGTCAGTTGTGAAACCGTTGTCGATCCTGTGGAAAAGAAAAAGAAAATTGTTAAGGCGAACCAACTCATCGACGAAACAATCGCCGGGAATTTGCAACGCGTCGGCGTCGAGCAATTGAAGATTCGCTCGGTGCTGACGTGCGAATGCGGCCGCGGCGTGTGCGCACAATGCTACGGACGCAATTTGGCTACCGCCCAATTCGTGAAGCTTGGTGAAGCGGTCGGCATCATCGCCGCGCAATCAATCGGCGAGCCCGGCACACAGTTGACCATGCGGACGTTCCACATCGGCGGAACGGCGAGTCAGACATTTAAACAGCCGATCATCAAGGCGAAGAACGACGGCAAACTTCAATTCAACGATCTCCGCACCGTGCAAGCGCTCGACGGCAGTTGGATTGTGCTGAACAAAAACGGCTCGATCGGCGTACATAACGCGGAAGGGCGCGAACTGGAACGGTATAACGTCGTTATCGGCTCAGTCATTTCCAAGGCCGACGGTTCGAGCGTGAAGAAAGCCGAGACTTTCGTGCAGTGGGATCCGTACAACGTCCCGATTCTCACCGACAAGAGTGGCAAGATCGAATTCCGCGATTTGATCGCGGGCGTAACGATCAAGCGCGATGTCGATGAAGCGACCGGCCTGATGGGTACTGTCATCATCGAGCACAAAGAGGATTTGCATCCGCAGATCGTTATCGTCGGCGACAAGAAGGAAGTGCTCGCCAACTATTCGATCCCCGCGGGCGCTCACGTCATTGTCGAAGAAGGACAAAAAGTTCGCGGTGGCGCACTGCTGGCGAAGACGCCGCGAAAAATTGCGAAGACCAAGGACATCACTGGTGGTCTGCCGCGCGTCGCGGAATTATTCGAAGCGCGCCGTCCGAAAGACGCGGCCGAGATCGCGAAGATCGACGGTATTGTCGAGATGGGCGGAACTGTTCGCGGAAAGCGGAAACTGATTCTGAAAGATCCGGAAACCGGCTCCGAAGAAGAACATCTGATTTCGCTGACCAAACACATCATTGTGTTCAAAGGCGACTTAGTGAAGAAGGGTCAGCAGCTGACGGAAGGTCCTGTTGTGCCGCACGAAATTTTGGAAGTCTGTGGTCCGCAGGATTTGCAGGAGCATCTCGTCAACGAAGTGCAGGAAGTTTATCGACTGCAAGGTGTCGAGATTAACGACAAGCACATCGAGATCATCGTGCGGCAAATGTTGCGCAAGGTGAAGATCACCGATCCCGGCGACACATCGTTACTCTGGGGCGATCAGGTTGATCGGTTGAATTTCGAAAGCGAGAACGAGCGTGTGGTCGAGCAAGGCGGAAAACCGGCCGAAGCCACGCCGGTGCTCCTCGGCATTACAAAAGCCTCGCTGGAAACGGACAGCTTTATCTCGGCCGCATCCTTCCAGGACACGACCCGTGTGCTCACCGAAGCGGCCACGCTCGGCAAAGTCGATCGCCTCCGCGGATTTAAAGAGAACGTGATCATGGGGCACTTGATCCCGGCAGGCACCGGATTCCCCGCGCACCGCGAGATCAAACTTGTCGAAAAGGGCGAACCGATTGGCGCCGCGGTCATGGAAGAAGCGGAACCACAGCCGGCCATCGGATAAACGTTGTTTGGTAGGGCGAGGCTCCGTCGAGCCGACAATTTCATCTGTGACAATTCTTCGGCTCCGCAGAGCGTCGCCCTACCGATAGACCTATGTCGATCGCGACGAAAACCGGTGACAAAGGCGAAACCTCGCTCATGTACGGGCGGCGGCTTTCGAAAGCTGATCGGCGCGTCGACGCTTATGGCTGCGTCGATGAGCTGAATGCCGCGCTTGGTCTCGCGCGGTCGATTTGCAGCGAAAAATTTGTTTCAGAGCAAATTTTCGCTGTGCAAAAAGATTTGATCATCGTGATGGGTGAACTCGCCACCGCGCCGCAAGATCGACAACGTTACGTCAAAGACGGATTTCAGCTCACCAGCGGGGAAATGGTTGATCGAATCACGGCGGTGATTGTCGATCTTGAAAAAGATAAATCGCTTTATCCGAAAGATTGGGTGATTCCCGGCGCGACACCCATTTCCGCGGCGCTTGATTTCGCTCGAACAACTTGCCGGCACGCAGAGCGCCGTGTCGCGATGCTGATTGTCGATGAAAAAGATTTCAACCCAGAGATTTTGCGCTATCTCAATCGCCTTTCCGACCTTTGCTGGATTCTCGCGCGCTATGCTGAAAAGTCGTCCGATAACCGCAAATCAGGGACGTCAAATCGTTAACATTCTGTTTGCCTTTGCCTTAGCGGTGTAGCATCTTCCCCGTCCGCCGCGCCAGCCCGGCCGGCATGAAATTTTTCTATGGCGGATACGACAGAACTAGTGCCTGAGCTTCTTGAAGCGGGCGTGCATTTTGGTCACCAGACCAAGCGCTGGAACCCGAAGATGAAGCCTTACATTTTCGAAAAACGTAATCAGATCTACATCATCAATCTGGACAAGACCGTCGTTCAACTTCGGCGCGCGACGGAATTTCTTCAGGAAGTCACTCGCCGCGGAGGCAAGATTTTGTTTGTCGGTTGTAAAAAGCAGGCGCAAGAAGCGGTGAAGGAAGCGGCGCTGGCTTGCGGGCAATTTTATGTCAATCAGCGCTGGCTTGGCGGCACCTTGACCAACCTATCGACGATCCGCAAGAGCATTGGGCGGTTGAAGTTCATCGAGCAGATCGAGCAATCGCCTGATTACAAAAAGATGGGCAAACAGGAGCTGGCCGCACTCAATCGCGAGGCCGCGAAACTCCGTCGCAACCTCGACGGCATACTCGAGATGTCGCAGTTACCCGACGCGATGATCGTGATCGATACGACGCGCGAACAAAATGCGGTCAATGAAGCGCGTCGACTTGGGATTCTAGTCGTTGCCATTGTCGACACCAATTCGGATCCCGAAATGGTCGATTACCCGATCGCGGGAAACGATGACGCGATCCGCGCCATTCGCGTGATACTGCAAAAACTGGTCGACGCTATTGTTTCGGCAACCGGCGAAGCGCGAATTCGCGAGCAAGTCGAGATGGCGGGCGTTTCCGCGTGATCGGCCGGGGAGATTGTCGATCTTAGCGTTTCCTTCGTCTTTGAAATTTCGGTTCCAATGAAAGCAACCGTAGATATTGATCCACAACTGGTAAAAAAACTGCGCGAAAAAACCAACGCGGGCATGATGGATTGCAAACGCGCGCTGGCCGAAACGGGCGGCGATTTGGAAAAAGCGGAGACGATTTTGCGCACCAAAGGGATTGCGAGCGCGAGCAAGAAAGCATCACGCGCGACCAGGGAAGGGATCGTTGCGTCCTACATTCACTTGCAAGGCAAAGTAGGCGTGCTTGTAGAAGTAAACTGCGAGACGGATTTCGTTGCGAAGAACGAAAATTTCCGCGTGTTCGTGAAGGATATTACTCTGCACATCGCCGCGGCGCATCCGCTTTACGTCAGCCGCGAGGATGTTCCGGTGAAAACAATGGAGACCGAACGCACGATTTACCAGGCGCAAGTAAAGGACAAGCCGGCCAACGTCGTGAATAAAATTGTCGATGGAAAACTGGACAAATTTTACAGCACGGTCTGCTTGCTCGAGCAGGGTTTTATCAAAAATCCCGACCAGACGATCAACGACCTGGTAAAAGCAAAGATCGCCGAGCTGGGCGAAAACATCGTGGTCCGGCGTTTTACGCGATATCTCGTGGGCGAGGCTCTGCCTGCGGAAGCGTAGAAGAGTTCGCCCTGTAGCGGCGGTCTATGACCGCCGGAAGATGTGGAACCGGCCTTAATGCCGCGATCCCCCGGGACGAAGGAATCGATAAAAAACTGCATTGATCTGCGCAATCTGCGGTTACTTGAAATTGTAGCGGCGGTCGGCGCTTGCCCTGAGCGAGGTCGAATGGAACCGTCGCTCGGTACATCGACAATCGACGCTCACAGAGCGTCGCTACAGAATTTGATGGGACTGAAAACTTACAAAGCGAAACGCGACTTTTCGAAAACAGCTGAGCCGAAAGGGGGCAAGCCGTTGCCGAAACGGGTGAAAGGCGCATCGCGCTTCGTGATTCAGAAACACGATGCCAGCCGTTTGCACTACGATTTTCGGCTGGAAATGGAAAGCGTCCTGAAATCATGGGCGATTCCGAAAGGTTTGCCGTGGGCGCATGGCGAAAAACATCTCGCCGTCGAAGTGGAGGATCATCCGCTCGAATACGCGACTTTCGAAGGCGTGATTCCGGAAGGACAGTACGGCGGCGGCACGGTCATGGTTTGGGACCGCGGCAACTACTATGTTTATGGCGAACAGCCCGTGAAATCGCTGGGCGAAGGCAAACTGCATCTCGTCCTCGAAGGCGACAAAGCAAAAGGCGAATGGACGCTTGTTCGCATCCGCAGCGATGAAGCGAAAAATCAGTGGTTGATCTTGAAAACGGGAGCGAGCGCAAAACCACTTTCGAGAAAGCGCGAAGGTCAGTCGGTCAAAACAGGTCGCACAATGAAGCAAATCGCCGAAGATCGCGACGCCGAATGGGAATCGAATCGCGAAGAAAAACATCCGAGCGCAAGATCGACATTGAAAGCGCGCATCAAAGCGGCGCTTAAAAAAAAAGACGCGCGCGAAGATAAATCGGTAGGGCGCGACGGCCCGTCGCGCCGACAAATCGAATCTGATAAAACGAAATTCGACGGACGCCTCGGAGAGTCGTCCCTACCATCCGCTAAACTGCGATTCATCGAGCCGATGAAACCGCGGCTGGTCGATGAACCGCCGAAACATGGCGATTGGATTTACGAATTAAAGTTCGACGGCATTCGCGCGATCGCGGTCAAGGATGGCAGCAAAGTGAATTTGATTTCGCGAAACGGGAATGAACTGCGCGCGCGTTTCCCCGGGATCGCCGATGCGGTGAAGAAATTGTCGATCCAGGAATGTGTGATTGATGGCGAAGTGGTCGCGCTCGACGAAGAAGGCCGCTCATCGTTTCAACTGTTGCAGGCACTTGAGCTGGAGGGCCGAAAATCGCCTGTCCGTTTTTACGTTTTCGATTTGCTCCAGCTCGACGG
>DMCG01000121.1:17433-21302 GCA_003445855.1 Spartobacteria bacterium
CGTTGCCGACCCGCTCCGCTTTTCCGGCGAGATCGGCGGCGACGCGAAATCGTTGTTGGCCGAAGTAAAACGTCGCGGGCTCGAAGGTTTGATCGGCAAACAACGCGACTCGGTTTACGAACCGGGACGCCGCAGCGGTGCATGGATCAAACTCAAATGCGTGAACGAACAGGAGTTCGTCATCGGCGGATTCACCCCGCCCGGCGGCTCGCGCAAACATTTCGGCGCGATCCTCGTCGGTTATTACGACAGCAAAGGCAAGGAACGAGACAGTCGTCTCTTGTTTGCCGGAAAAGTGGGCTCGGGATTCACCGCCAAGTCATTGTCGATCTTGCACAAAAAATTTCTGGGCGAAGCGCGTGACGATTGTCCCTTTGCCGATTTACCGTCAAAGCAGGGCGGAAAGTGGGTGCAAGGCATCACGCCTTCCATGATGCGCAAAATACATTGGGTGAATCCGGTCTTCGTCGCCCAAATCAAATTCGCCGAGTGGACTCGGGATGGTAAACTACGGCAACCTGTTTTCCTGGGTTTGCGCGAAGATAAAAATTCCTCGAGCGTTGTTCGGGAAGCGTGAACTCGGAATTGCATTAGTTCCTTTCCGGTTTCGAGCAAACTATGCTCGCGGCAAAGCGGCGCTCGGTTCTTCGCGCAACTTCGCGCGTTCAGGCGCGGCTTTGATTTTGCGGAAGATAATCCAGATGCCGGCGAGAACGAAGCAGGCGCCAACGAGCGACCAGAGGGAAAGCGTTTCGCCGCCGAGGAACCAGCCGAACGCAACCGCGCCGGGCGGCGTGATGAGGGAAATGGTTTGCAGATTTGTGACGGTCATCCGGGGCAAAAGCCAGTAGAGAAGGAGAAAGGTCAACGCGGAACCGATCACCGCCAGATAGAGCAGACAGAACCACGCCATTGCGCTCCAATGGAACCGCGTCGGGTTGCCGTCCACGATGAACCCGAGCGCAATCAACGGCACGATGCCGAAGAACATTTGCCAGGCGGCGATCATGGCCGGGGCAAGCTCGAGGGCGCGCCGTTTCAAAAGCACATTGGAGTAAGCCGCGCCGGCCGCGCCGAAGGCGATACCGAGGCCGCCCCAAAACGCCATCAAGCCGCTGCGATCGAGCAACCGTCCGCAGATGAGCGCGACGCCGCCCAGGGCGAGCAATGCGCCGGCCGATCGTTGCCAGCGCATCGGCTCCTCCGGCAGGAGCAAATGGGCGAAGAGCATTCCGAAGATGGGAATGGTGGCCTGCAACACCGCTGCCAAACCGGACGCCACATACTTTTCTCCCCAAAAGAGCAGGGGATAATTGACGGTGAACATAAGCAAACCGGTAAAGGCGAGAAGGGAATAGTCCGAGCGGCGGACCGGCAGCAAGCGCACGCGACCGATCGAAACGGCCATGAGCACGACGACGGCGATGACAAACCGGATGGCGACGAATGAAATCGGCGGCAGATCGCGCAGGCCGACTTTGATGGCCAGCCAGGTGGAGCTCCAGACGACGCACAGGACGGCGTAGGCGGCGACGATGGCGAGCTTGTTTGGCTGATTCGGCATCGTTGTTTGCGGCTGAGGACAGCCGCCCCTACAGCGGTATCGCTTACCAGCGCATTGCTACTCGACATTGCAAACGGGTAATAGTCGAGGCCTCTTCAAAGTGTTCTGCTGAGACTTAGGATCCACCTGGCTGGAATCCGCCCTCGCTTGAGAAGGCACGGTTGTTTCCGACGTGTTTATTTCTCGGGCTTCTTCGGTGCGAGATCAGCCACAATTTTCTTGAAACGCGGTTCATCGCGCAGCCGATCCCAGTAGGGATGCAGTTTCAAGTTGCCATAGCTCAAAGTACTTGGGATTTGCAGCGTCGCGGTGATCTGCTGAATGGCAAGATCCTTCTCGTCACACCACGCGTAAATGACGCCCAAATATTTCATCACCTCTGCGCCGTCGATGGAGTCTTTGGTAATGGGCAATAGCTCGACCGCGTGGAGCCCTTCGCGAAGTGCTTCTTCTTTGCGGCCAAGTCCGGCATCAATCAGCCCTAGCACGGTAAAACCGGGACCATAGTCGGATTGCTCGCGCACTGTTTTTTCGACTTCCGCGCGCGCGGCAAGGAAAGCGGCTTGCGCAGCGGCGGCGTCACCTCGAGCACGTGCGGCCAACCCTTCGCACCACGAGCGGGGAAAATTCAGGTCCACCGATGTGCCGCTTGCCGGTATCGCAGCCAGAGCTTGGGCGACTGCCACTGGATCGCGTTTACAAAGCGCAACATAGAACCATTGGGCCGCCAGGTCTGGCGCCTTTGCTGGGTCTTCGGCCAAGGTTTTTCTGACGATTTCATCCAGCGGCCGCGGGTCGGCTTTCCATTCAAGATCGACAAGCGCACGGGTGACACGGGTATCGACATCGCGGGGAATCAACTTAAGCGCACGCTCCAACGCAGCAGCCATCGCCCCGAACTGCCGGAATTCCTGGTAACTGAGCGCGATCTGCTGGAGCATAAAAAAATTCCGCGGGTCAAGTTCAAGAGCTCTCTGCAAACTCCGAGCGGATTCGTTCCAGAGTCCCTGGCGGCGATCCATGTAGCCCGTTAACTCGAAGATTTCCGAGTTGTTCGGCAAAGCCCGCTGCGCGAGTCCGAGTTCGGTGCGTGCGTGATCGTAATCGAGATAGCAGCGGTAGAAAAAGTTCGCGCGAGCGAGATGGGTCTCGCCCGCATCAGGTCGCAGGCGAACGACAGCTTTCAGCGCAGCATCCGCCCGTGCAAGACGGTCTGGCGTGTGATCAAGTCCAAAGAAATACAAATAGTCATGCGTTGCGGACAATTCGCAGTAGGCGAGATAAAAATCCGGGTCCCGTGCGATGGCTTGCTCGAGCAACTGAATGGCTTCGCGCAGTTTTTCGTTGATTTGAGCATTGAGAGAAATGGTCGCGATGAGTGCCTTCGCCTGGACGTAAAGTCCGTATGCGGCGAGATCCTTGGTGGGGCGTTCTGCGATAGCAGCTTTCTCTTTTTCTGAAACATTCGCTCGCAGCTGCGAGATCGTTCGCTGCACGATTTCGCTCTGGATTGCGAAGACTTCGCCCGAATCGCGCTCGTAGGTCTCCGCCCACAAGCGAGTGTCTGTGCGAGCATCGGTTAATTGAGCGGTGATGCGTACCTTTTTACCCGCTTGGCGAACACTTCCCTCCAAGACGTAAGCAACCCCGAGGCTTTCAGCGATCTCGCGTAAGTTGCGCGCGGTGCCAGCGGCGTAACTGTTGACCGAAGTGCGGCTGATCACCTTGAGATCCGCAATTTTGGAAAGCGCAGTGAGAATGTCGCCTTGCACACCGTCGGCCAAGAACGCACTTTCTTTATCCTCGCTGAGATTCTCGAAAGGGAGCACCGCGACACTCTTTTCCGCGAGCAAAGTCGCATTGCCGTCCTCTGCCGATGCTGGCGAACTGATTAGCTGAGGCGCTAACTGGCGCGATAGACTCCAGAACCCCAATCCCATACCTATCGTCACCGCAACCAGGAAAGCGGCAGTCAAGAGGCGCTTAATCTTGCGTCTGGAATCCAACGAACCGTTCGTGTTTGCAAACTTTTCCGGTGTGTCGCGCCTGCGCTGTGGCGGCTCTTGCGGGTTCCCAACCTCGGGTGTGTAGAGATTCATGAAGTAATTCCGAATGTGGTGCTGACCTTGTTATTTCTCGAATTTGGGAAGTTAGGCCAGTGCCGGTGTTGCGCAGTGGCCCTCTGCCCGGCCCCTTGCGAAGCAAAATACGTTCCAGTACCACCGCGCTCCAGCAGGTGGGGGCGCATGAGTGTTGCTTGCTTGAGGAAGCCGTTGGCACACGGCGAAATTTTTTCCGCTCGGCT